>NZ_JACJPW010000172.1 GCF_014696265.1 Aerosakkonema funiforme FACHB-1375
CAGCCTTTTTGCCTTACTTCCTTATCTAGTAAGCTTTTGAGTGATTTCGGCTTCTCAAATTTTTGGTTTTGATAAGCAAAATTAATCACACTAAGTACGGAAGAGCCAGTCAATCCGCCAACTGTTAGTATTAGCGCTTCTCCCACTGTAGCGACGGAAACTGGCACAGCAGGAACTTTTACGATCGCACGCACGGGTGACGCTAGCGCTGCTTTGAGTGTGAATCTGGCGATCGATTCTAGCAGTACCCTGACTAGCAATTCTGGCGGAACTTTCCCAATTGACTACAACTTTAGTGTTGCTGGTGGTGGCAGTATTTCTGGCACGGGTACAACTAGAACTTTAATTATCCCCGCCGGACAATCGTCTGTAGATTTAACTCTCACCCCAATTAACGATACTCACGCCGAGGCAGATGAAACGCTAAAACTCAATTTAGCAACAGGAGATTACAGCATCGATGCGGTTAAAAATACTGGCACGGTGACTGTTGCTGCTAACGATACGGAAGTCATCAATCTTAATGACAGCGTAAATGATTATAAGCTCACAGAAGGTTCATTGCGGCAAGCATTGCTGAATGCGATTACTTTTGCAGGCGCTGACACCATTACCTTCAGCGGTGCGGGTGCATCGGGAACCATAAATCTAGTGGATGAACTGCCAAATATTACGGGTAGTAATGCCAATAACACGACAATTGATGGCCCTGGCGCAAATATCCTCACCGTACAGCGGAGTGCAAATCCGGGAACGCCCAAGTTTGGTATTTTTACGTTTACTAACGTCACAGGTGCGATCGATGGTTTAAAGATAGCAAATGGCGATCGCATCGGTGGTAGTCCCACTAACGGTGGCGGTATCACTAACAATGCAGGCACGGTAACCATATCCGATAGCATCATTTCTAACAACAAAGCATTAATTGGCGGTGGTATCTACAACTACGGCACGATGACGGTGCGAAACAGCACTATCTCCGATAACTATGCGAGTTCCCAAATTGGCGGGATCGCTAATGCTGGCAACAACGGCGATGTTCTGACAATTATTAACAGCACCATTTCCGGTAATAAGGCAGAAGGTCGCTACGGTGGGATTGCCACTGCCAATCTTGGCACTACGATGAATTTGTTTAATAGCACCATCTACAACAACTCGGCAGGTATCGGTCAAGGTGGTGTTTATACCAACGGCACAGCAGTATATGCCAAAAACACTATTATTGCTGGAAATATTGCTCCTTCCGACCCAGATTTTAGCGGCACTCTTACTTCTGAGGGTTATAACTTAATCGGCAATTCTTCCGGCGCTTCGATTACGGGTAACACTACTGGCAATATTGTCGGCACTCCCGGCACGACCATTAACCCCAAACTCGATCCCTTGCAAAACAATGGTGGTTCGACTCCGACTCACGCTTTGCAATCTGACAGTCCTGCTATTAATGCTGGAGATCCGAGTTTTGCACCGCCGCCAAATACCGACCAACGAGGTACGGGATTCGATCGCGTTTTTGGGGGTAGGATAGACATCGGTGCTTTCGAGTCTAAGCTCACACCCGCGCTACCTCAGTTAAGTATTAACGATGTCACTGTTACCGAAGGAAATTTCGGCAGCGTTAGCGCTTTCTTCACGGTAACTTTATCGAGTAAAAGCAGTTCCAGCGTGTCGGTAAAGTACACCACCGCAGACAATACCGCTGTAGCTGGATCGGATTACAGTTTTAGCACGGGCACTATCACCTTTGCACCCAACGAAACAACCAAAACCATTTTCGTTCCCATCCAAAGTGACACCGCCTACGAAACCACAGAAAAGTTTGCCGTCACCTTGAGTAATCCCACCAATGCCGAAATTAACGACGGTGTAGGCGAAGGCACAATTATCGACAACGATAATTTTCCGACCATCACTATCAACGATATCACCGTTACTCCACCGAAAACAGGTACCGTTGATGCTGTCTTCACCGTAACTTTGTCAAATCCCAGTAGTTTTCCCATCTCGGTAGACTTCGCCACTGCCAACGATACGGCAACAACTCCAGAGGATTACGTAAATAGTTCCGGTAAACTGACTTTCGATCCCGGCCAAGTTAGCAAAACCATTCCCGTACAGGTCAAAAGTCCACCTCCACCGCCTACTCCACTCCCAAGCGAGATCCGGGGTACGAGTTGGAACGATAGCGATAAAGACGGCGTGCGAGATTTGGGAGAACCCGGACTGGCAAATAGGACTATCTTTTTGGATAAGAATCAAAACGGCATCCTAAATGCAAGTGAGACATACACTACAACTGATGCTAACGGCAATTATGCTTTCACCAACTTGATGCCGGGGGGTTATACTGTGGCCCAACTAAGCCAGGTTGGTTGGACTCAAACTTTCCCCAGCAATAGTTCTCCTTCACCTAGCGTTTT
Source organism: Aerosakkonema funiforme FACHB-1375 (assembly GCF_014696265.1). Lineage (GTDB taxonomy): Bacteria > Cyanobacteriota > Cyanobacteriia > Cyanobacteriales > Aerosakkonemataceae > Aerosakkonema > Aerosakkonema funiforme_A. Next base: position 2,424 of record NZ_JACJPW010000172.1, read on the forward strand.
AATTCCTGTCAGCAACCGACGCGACCAAGTTTTCGATCCGACACGGAACTTACTCTACATCACTACCAGCGATGGCAAAGTGCAAAGATACAATGTGGTGACTAAAACATTGTTATCAGCTTTTAATGTGGGTACTTCGCTAAATGGTGCTGATATTACGCCTGATGGTAATTTCTTGTATGTGGCGGAAAATCAAACCAGTGGCGGACAAGGTTTCTTTCGGAAAGTCAATCTTAGTAATGGCGCGGTAACGAATATTCCTTATAATCTCGCTTTCGGTGAAGCGGGTGCTTGGGATGTTGAAATTGCTGCTAATGGTAAGGGGTTAGCTACCACCGACTACAGCGGTTCGGGTTGGACGCCACTGCGGGAACTCAATACAGCTACCGATACTTTATCGATCAGAACAGATGCGCCCGGATCGGGGTTTGGCGAAGTCAGGCAACGCACGCACATTTCTCGCAGTGCCGATCGCAGTTTCTTCTTTTTAACAGAATCGAATATATCCAGCGGCCCCATATTTACCTACGATCCGAATGGGGAAGGACAAGAAAAATTTAATCTCAATTTGAGCAATGCAACTAACGCCAACATTTTGGACGATCGAGGTGTGGGTACGATTAAGGCTGACCAATTTCCCAGTAAAGGTGAAACAAATACTTTCCACAGTAATGCTTTGTCCTCACTAAATCGCGATGGTTCGCTGATTGCATTGGAGTCTTATCCCAGCGACATAGTTATCCGCGATAAAAGCTTGAATCCTGTTAAAACGCTGACAGGATATGAAGGTGGGATGGTGTTCGATTCCAAGCGGGATATCCTCTACGCTGCTAACGTTAGTACCGATCGAATTGTGGCTTTTGATACTAATAGCTGGAATCAGTTATATACCCTCAACATCGGAGAAAATATTAATGGCGACGATTCTTTTGGTTGGAATTTTGGCAGTGGGTTAATGTCAGTTAGCGATGATGGAAAGTACCTGTTTATGTCAACGCCTTCCGGCGTGCGAATGTTCGATTTACCCCAACTCGGTAGCCACGCTGTCACGCTTGGTTCCGGACAGGTTGTGAATGCGATCGACTTTGGTAGCTCTGTATGATTGCTTTCCCGTAAAGGTTAATCGATAATACGAAGCTAAAGCAATGAAAAATGATTCCAGTTTCCGATCGGGATTCTGGATTTTTTTTCAAGAGTCGATCGAGCAAGAGATTCGCCGACTGACAACCAAAATGGTGTCAAAGCTAACCTTGCGTGTTAAAAAATTTCCATCCCTACCGATAGAGCAGGGATAAACGCTCAATCTCTACCATTGGGATAGCCACCAAAATGGCATCAAGCGAAGGAATTAAGAAAATAGACATCTAGGAGCATCAATCTATGTATAACGCCAAGGCTTACTCTGCTGCCAGTGCGACATCACCCCTAGCCTCCGATACGATCCCCAGGCGAGATCCCACCGAATACGACGTACAGATCGAAATCCTCTTCTGCGGCATCTGCCACTCCGACCTCCATTCAGTGCGTAACGAGTGGAGCAGCGCCATGCCCACTGTCTACCCGATCGTTCCCGGTCACGAGATGGTCGGTCGCGTCACCAAAGTCGGCTCGGCAGTTACCAAGTACAAACCTGGCGACAAGGCGGCGATCGGCTGTATGGTCGAATCGGATGGAACCTGCCCCCAGTGTAAAGCTGGCTTTGAGCAGTTCTGTCCAAACCTAACCCTTACCTACAACTCTCCAGACAAGCACCTGGGAGGCGTTACATACGGTGGCTACTCCGATAGCATCGTCGTCGATGAACGCTTCGTTCTGCGCGTCCCCGACCACCTCGATCTCGCTGGAACCGCCCCACTCCTGTGCGCCGGAATTACAACCTATTCACCCATCCGCCACTGGGGTGTCACCAAGGGCAAGAAAGTTGGCGTGGTCGGTCTGGGCGGACTGGGACACATGGGCGTGAAGTTCGCTCGTGCGTTCGGAGCCCACGTCGTTGTCTTCACTACTTCACCTGACAAGAAGGAAGACGCGCTCCGCCTGGGAGCCGACGAAGTGGTCGTCTCCCGCAACACCGACGAGATGCAAAAGCACGCTGGCAGTTTCGATTTCATCCTCGATACCGTCTCTGCTAAGCACGACATCGATGCTTATCTTAACCTGCTCACCCGCGACGGCAACATCACTCTTGTCGGCGCACCAGAAAAGCCTCTGGAAGTTTCGGCATTCAGCCTCATCATGGGTCGTCGCAGTCTTTCCGGCTCAAACATCGGCGGCATCGCCGAAACTCAGGAAATGCTGGATTTTTGCGGCCAGCATAACATTACCGCCGATGTTGAAGTCATCCCCATTCAGAAGGTCAACGATGCCTACGAGCGACTGCTCAAGTCTGATGTGAAATACCGCTTCGTAATTGATATGGCATCCCTGAAATCTGAATAACCGAGGTTCTACCTCGAACGGCTAACAATGCAAACGCGCAAACTTGGAAAAAGTAACTTAGAAGTCTAGGCGATCGGGCTCGGCTGTATGGGAATGAGCTTTTCCTATGGCCTGCCCAAAACAGCCAGGAGATGACCATTTTTTGAATTCAAAATTCAAAATTCAAAATTCAAAATGCTTGCATTAAAAAGAGAACTGATGCGTCAATTAAATAATTCGGCGTACAGGCTCCCACTGATTCTATGAATTAGTGGTCTAAATCAGTGGCGGGTTTCAAGCATCCACTGATTGTCATGCGTGAATCGATCGTTCACAATTTTGCAAAAGGGTAGCGCTTCTGAAGGAGAAATGATATTTGCAATAGCCGCTCTTTTTTGCCGCTCTTTTTTATACAGTTAATGGTTGGAAGAGCTAGCAAGTAGCAACAACCAGATAAAATGGGTTGAGGAGGTGCGATCGCATCCATTCTATCCCTCATTCCCTTCCCCCCACTACAATAAACATCTCCTCCAAAAGAATCTCGGCAGGCAGGATGCCTACCCGACAAGAATTTTTGCAGATGTCTAATGGTTAAAGGGAACGATCTGCCCAAACCAAACTCTACAATCAAGTGCGTTCGCATCCCCACAGACAATGCCGATCGAATCCTAGCATTGAGTTAATGTATTAAACTGGATGTAATATTATTCATCTCCCCCTCTCACACCCTGGCTTTTGCTTGCATATGGGAGTCTACAGCTATGAAATCCAGTGTTCGTGACTTTGAGATAACTAATAACGACTTAAAAGCTTTGACTGGTTTAGATAAGGATGATGTCTTGCTAGGAGGAACAGCTTTTACCGTCAAAGATTATTTCTTGAATCTTGTGAATGGAATTTTGTCTGCCAAGTTAGAAGCACCCAGAAAAGAACTGACGCTACTGATAGTGTTATGGTTATTCTCCGTGTATATTGTAGGTACTTTATCTGTACTGATTTTTGAGCGCATTATCCCCATTATTCCAGGTTGGCTGAGCAATATTATAATTGTATTGGCAGCAGTTATAACTAGCCTGACAGTGCGATGGTATTGGCTCCAAAAGTATGTTACCCCATTTGTAGGGAGCTTGGTCAAACAAGCAGAAAATTACAATCAAGTTGTTGGGGATATGCGTGCGATCGACAATCGGGAAGACGAAAATAAACAAAACTTAAATTTAAGGGATAGGCAGAAAGTAGTTGAAGCGATGGAACTGGCAAGATACGATTTGGTAAGAGCTTTTACAATCGAGAGAAAGTTCAGAAAAAATAAAGATTATGTCGATACAGAAGATGAATTATCGATAAGTAATGTAGCCACTTTGTTGCAATTGCGAGTCAGCGATCCAAATAGCGAGTATGCACGATTGCTTAATGAAACGTTACAAGTGGCAGTCAGAACGCAAGAAGAAATGAGAAAATTAAGTGGGTTGCACGATCGGCACTTAATTCAACCGTGAGCGATCGCACCCCAATCCTGGCAGTAAAAGCAGTAAAATAGTCGATGTGTTGAGCTTACTCTGCCACTCCCAGCAGTTGAAGCAGGAACGCGGTTACTCCCTTCCCGCTCAAAGAATATGTATTGCATTAGGGGGGAGTGGGGGAGAAAAGAACAACAGGTAACTTGCGATCGATCATCTTACGGCGGGAAGGGAGTAAACGATCTACCATTGATTTGGAACGCCAACACTAACCTGACCATCTCAGGCATATGTTAAAAAGCTCACATCTTGCACCCGGTCAAGAAACCGGGTTTCTTGCAAATACATAAACCTGAAATCCTAAATTTTTCATTAAGAAACCCGGTTTCTCAGGTCTTCGTCTTAATTCAACCTACAAGTTAAAGAATATACAGCCGTGCGACCAGATTTACAAGGATTGGAGATTACTAAAGGAGAACTGAAACACTTAAGTGGCGTCAGCGCCAATGCTGTCATCAGACCTCCCAAACTGCGTAAGTTTTTATCAGAAGTTCTTCATACCCTACTGCTTATATCGCTAATTTCCGTTAGTAATTTTATCCTGATTCTCGCTTTCCCAGACCATCGTTTGGTTTTAATTGCTATCCATGCCTTTTTCGGTGCGGTGTTAGTCATTCAGGATATTATCAAAATATTTTTAAGCCTAAAGCATCGCCATTTTATCAATCTTATAGATGATGTGGAACGCTTCAACATCACAATCAAAGGCATAGATATTAACGACCAGATAGAAGCTGCCGGAAATCCCGGTGTGCGTTTGCAAGATAGAGAGCGAGTAATTCAAGCTTTGAAACTAACGCGGGAAGATATAATTCGCGCCTTAAAAACAGAGAAAGTTCTCAGAGAAAACGAACAATTTATCAAAATAAACCCAGAATTATTTGCCAATAACTTGACAGCTTTAGCAGCCTTGCAAGTAGACGAACAAGCAAGCGAATACGGACGTTATTTAAACGAAGCATTTCAGATCGGTTTGAGCATACAAGACGAAATGAAAAAATTGCAAAAACAGCATATAACTGAGTAAAAGGAATTGCTTGTGCGAGCGGATTTACAGAGCTTAGAAATTAGCAAGGGAGAACTGAGGCACTTAAGCGGCATCGATCCGGATGATGTATTCAGACCATCGATGCTGCAAGATGCTGGCAAGCGATTGAGTTTTTTGGTTAACGAAATCTTGATTGCGATCGCTCTCACTCCGATCGTCGTTGGAGGGCTTTATACCTTTATAATTTTGCCAGCGATCGGCCCTTCCATTTATGTAACCATCTTGCTGCTAATTATCGTGCCAATTTCTATTTTGGCTGGCAGGTGGTTTTGGTTAAAAAAGCACAGCCCGAAATTGCTTGTCAATTTACTCGACGATATCGATCGATATCATGCCGTACTCACAGCCATAGATATTAGCGATCGCCTCGAAATAGCAGGTTCTGCCAACACCAGTTTAACCGACAGAAGCCAAGTGATCCAAGCCCTAAGATTGACGCGAGAAGACTTAATCCGCGCCTTGATGAGCGAGAAGATTTTGCGAGAAAATAAAAACTCGATCGCCGCCAATCCAGAATTGTTCAGCAATAACTTAAGATCTCTAGAAGCGATGCAAGTGAACGATCGCGCAGGCGAATACGGGCGTCTTCTCAACGAAGCATTGCAGATCGGGATCGGCGTACAAGCAGAAATGCGAAAATTGCAAAATCAGCGTTCGCGTTCACAATGACAACCAAACCCAAAATTATAGTCCTAGACGATGACCCCACCGGTTCTCAGACAGTCCACAGCTGCTTGCTGCTGACGCGCTGGGATGTCGAGACATTGCGACTGGGATTGACTGACGACTCGCCCATCTTCTTTGTACTCACCAATACCAGGGCGCTTACCCCAGAAGAAGCCGCTGATGTGACGCGGGAAGTCTGCCACAACCTCAAATTAGCATTAGAATCTGAGCAGATTCAGGATTTCCTCGTTGTCAGCCGTTCCGACTCCACCCTGCGGGGACACTACCCAGTCGAAACCGATGCGATCGCCGCAGAACTCGGCCCCTTTGACGCTCATTTCCTCGTACCAGCCTTTTTTGAGGGAGGAAGATTCACCCGCGACAGCGTGCATTATTTGATTGTCAACGGTGTCCCAACGCCAGTCCACGAAACCGAATTTGCCCGCGATTCCGTTTTTGGCTATCACCACAGTTATTTGCCCGATTATGTAGAAGAAAAGACAAAAGGCAGAATTGAAGCAGATGCCGTAGAGAGATTTTTGCTGGCAGATATTCGCAGCGGCAGTCAGGAAAGACTGATGAAACTGGCAGATAATCAATGTGGCGTTGTGGATGGCGAAACTCAAGCTGACTTAAATCGCTTTGCCGCAGATATCCTGACTGCCGCAAGTCAGGGCAAACGCTTCCTGTTTCGCAGCGCTGCCAGTATTTTAACCGCTTTGGCTGCTCTACCTCCGCAACCGATCGCCGCCGAAGATATGGCAAAATATGTGCGCGAAGGAAAACCGGGGGCAGTAATTGTCGGTTCTCACGTTAAAAAAACTACCGAACAGCTGGAACGTCTTTTGCAAGAGGAGGGAATAGTTGGCATCGAAGTTGATGTGTCTCACCTACTCGATGAGGAGGAAGTGCAACGTACCGCTTTGTTAGACAAAACGCTGAAAACTCTACAGGATATCCATGCTGACGGTAAAACGCCCGTAGTTTATACCAGCCGTCAGGAACTCACATTTAACGATACCCAGACGCGCTTGCAATTTGGTGTGGCTGTTTCCACTTTGTTAATGGATATCGTGCGCGGTTTGCCTGACGATATTGGATTTCTCATTAGTAAAGGTGGGATTACTTCCAACGATGTGTTGAGTACCGGTTTAGCCTTGACTTCGGCGCGTTTGTTGGGGCAGATTTTAGCCGGTTGTTCGATGGTGCGGACGCCAACAGATCATCCTCAGTTTCCCAATTTGCCGGTGGTGCTGTTTCCGGGTAATGTGGGCGATGCAGATGCTTTGGCTACGATTTATCGACGGCTTTCTGCAAAATAGTTCCTTGAAGAAACCCGGTTTCTTGAAGAAACCGGGTTTCTTAGCCGAGTCCGATGGTGGGCATTGCCCACCCTACCTGAGAAGTGAAAGCGCAGAAATTTAACGGAATTTTGATATAAGTCTGGGAATAAGTTTCCCGGGCGGTGTCGCGAAGAATAGAAAACATTGCTTTAGCTGTATTTGGTTTTGAAATCTGACGCTAGGTTATACTCTTACTGGTTGCTGACTAAGAGGCCACCTAAATTTTTAGGTCTACAAGTATGTACTCGGCAGAGATCGGGGAAGAACCAAACCTAGCTGGTCGCTATTGCATAAATCCAAGGTGCGGTTGTCGAAAATAAGTTTTGGTCTGTGGAAGGCGGACTGCTGCCTGTGAACGCTGAGTAAGACTTAGACGGGGTTTAGTCCCTGACTTGTGCAAGCAAGTTCCCAACAAAGCATCGGCGGATGAAACGGGAAACTCCGAAAACGAATAAGACCGTTCTAAACTAGCTATTATTGGAAGCGCCAACTATAACGCAGTTTAGTTGGAGTACTTCACTATAGTGTTATTCTGTCAGTTGCCGATCGCGCCAACTCCGCATGACTGTAGATTCTTCTGTTCCTCCCTCAGTCGAGACAATTCCCGAAAGCCCCCCAGCGCCAGTGCTGCCCTTACAAGTACATCTCAAGGGTGAAGATGGCAAGCTATTGTTAATCTTGCCGCCAGAAACACCCAACTCGGATGGTGCTGCGGCAGCTGCGATCGCATGGCCCGATCTTTGGCTACAGCTCAAGCAGCGTCTGGGCGCTGGCGAACGTTTCTGGGAACCGAATACACCAGTGCATTTAATGGCGCAAGACCGACTTCTAGATGGACGGCAGTTACAAGAAATTGCTAATGCCCTCTCAGAATGTCAGCTACAACTAGAACGGGTCTCTACCGGTCGTCGTCAAACAGCGGTTGCTGCGGCTACTGCCGGTTATTCTGTAGAGCAACAGTCAGTTGCAATTTCGTTCCTGAACAAACCGAATCCAAAACCGGGACAGGCACTGGCGGAACCATTGTACCTGCAAACAACTTTACGCTCTGGGGTAGAGGTTCGTCACCCCGGCACGATCGTAATTTTGGGAGATGTTAATCCTGGCAGTTCCGTTGTGGCTGATGGCGATATTCTAGTCTGGGGTCGTCTGCGCGGATTTGTTCATGCCGGTGCAAAGGGCAATGCCCAATGTCTAATTATGGCTCTCCAGATGGAACCAACTCAGCTGCGAATAGCGGATTATGTCGCTAGGGCACCGGAAAACCCCCCGGCTGAGTTTTACCCAGAGGTCGCTTATGTCACTCCCCAGGGAATTCGCATTGCGAAAGCTACTGGTTTTGTTAGACCCAATCTGGAAGAGAAGGACTAGGAAAGTCAAAAGTCAAAAGTCAATCATTTGGAATTTCTTCCCTCTCCCTCTTCCCTCTTCCCTCTTCCCTCTTCCCTAACCCCGACGCCCGACGCCCTAACCCCTAACCAAAATCCAAAATCCAAAATTAATATGAGTCGTATTATTGTTGTCACTTCAGGTAAAGGAGGGGTGGGAAAAACTACCTCTACTGCTAATATTGGCATGGCGATCGCATCTCGCGGTCATCAGGTTGCTGTGGTAGATGCCGATTTTGGTTTGCGAAATCTCGACTTGTTACTGGGTTTGGAAAATCGAATTGTCTACACCGCAGTCGATGTCCTGGCTGGTGAGTGTACTTTAGAAAAAGCTTTGGTGCGAGATAAGCGACAGCCCAAATTGGTACTTCTGCCAGCTGCCCAAAACCGCACCAAGGAAGCGGTAACGCCAGAGCAAATGAAAAAGCTGGTGACTGAGTTGGCAAAAAGCCACGAATATATTTTGATTGATAGTCCGGCGGGAATTGAGATGGGTTTTCGCAATGCGATCGCTCCCGCAAAAGAAGCTATCATCGTCACAACTCCGGAAATTGCCGCCGTCCGCGATGCCGATCGGGTAATCGGTTTGTTGGAAGCGCACAGCATTAAGCGCATTCACTTAATTGTCAACCGCATCAGACCGGCAATGGTGCAAGCTAACGATATGATGTCAGTGCAGGACGTTCAGGAAATTCTCGCAATTCCGATATTAGGTGTTATCCCGGATGATGAGCGCGTCATTGTTTCTACTAACCGTGGCGAACCCTTGGTTTTGGGGGGAACTAACTCTCTCGCCGCCACAGCTTATGGTAACATCGCTCGGCGCTTGGACGGCGAAAAAGTGGAGTTTCTCGATCTCGATGCCCCTTCTGATGGCTTTTTCTCCCGTATCCGCCGCTTCTTTGGCGGTAAACCCCGCAGTTAAAGGAGGGGGAGAGTGGAAGAATTACCAATGCCCAATGCCCAATCCCCTATGACCTATCCCCTATGCCCCATTTTTAATTTTGTCATCTACCATGATTAACGAACTTCTGGAACGACTTTTTCCTTGGACAACCGCTACTAACAGTCGCGAGGAAGTTAAGCGTCGCCTGCAACTGGTCATCGCACACGATCGCGCCGGTCTTTCTCCAGAGGCGATGGAAGCTATGCGTAAGGAAATCCTGGAAGTTGTTTCTCGCTATGTGGAAATCGACGCCGAGGGGTTGGAGTTTTCGGTCGAGAGTCACGAACGCGCTACCGCGTTGATCGCGAATCTACCCATTCGGCGGGTTAAGGTCGATTCAGAGGAAATTACCGAAAACCGTGCGTGAAAGCCCCTGGCTTTAGACATGGGGATGAAACGCACCTGGCGATTTTAATCGCCGTCAAGTCCCTGGTTTCCACTTCTGATTCTCAAT
>NZ_JACJPW010000173.1 GCF_014696265.1 Aerosakkonema funiforme FACHB-1375
GCGGGGGAATTAATTTTTTCCCTTTTCCCTTTTCCCTAGCCCCTAGTCCCTAGCCCCTAGCCCCTTTCCCCTAGCCCCTTTCCCCTAGCCCTAAAAAAATGAAATTGCATTTGGTAATTGCTTTAATTAGCGGCATTTTAATGGGATTGACAACCGCGCCAGTAAATGCTTGGCCTTTGGCGTGGATCGCCCTAGTGCCCCTTTGGGTTTTGGTTGTCAGCTACGAAAGAAAAAAGGCAGAAGAAAAAAAAGCAAAATTATCTTTTTTCCCATTTACCTTTTTACTTTTGCCTTTATGTTGGGGAATTGGTTATCACGGCACAGCCTTATTTTGGATAACGGGCATTCACCCCATGACCTGGTTGGGAGTTCCCTGGTTACCCAGCTTACTAATTACAATATTCTGCTGGACATTCATCACCCTTTGGGGAGCAGGATTAGTTACTGTTTGGGCAATTGGATTTAGAACTATTTTCGATTTAATCCCAAATTCAAAATACCCAATCCAAAATACTTTAGTTCGCCTCCTTATCGGCACAGCCTTATGGTGCAGTTTAGAAAGTTTTTGGAGTTCCGGTTCTTTGTGGTGGACATCTCTTTCCTACACCCAAAGTCCCCACAATCTCGCCATTTTGCATCTCGGTCAAATTTCCGGGCCCAACACCATCACAGCCGCAATCGTTGCCGTTAATGGATTAATTGCCGAATTGGGCATTGGCAAAGAAAAAAATAATTTTGATAAAGTAATTTTGTCTAAATTAATTATTGTAATTAGTTTGTTAGCAGGTTTACATATTATCGGTTTTGTGCTATACAGCCGTCCTCTAATTCAACCGCCGGAAACAGCATTAAAAGTCGGCATCATCCAAGGCAATATTCCCAACAAAATCAAATTCAATTCCGCCGGATGGTATCGTGCGATCGAAGGCTACACGATCGGCTATCGTACCTTAGCGGATAAGGGAGTTGATGCAGTTTTAATACCAGAAACAGCTTTACCTTTTATCTGGACAAATCCCGATCGAATTCCGCGTTCCTTTTATACAGCCGTTTTGGAAAAAGGCGCAGTTGCGTGGGTGGGAGGTTTTGGCGAGACGGAACGCAATTTAACCAACAGCTTGTTTACCGTCACAGCCAGCGGCGAAATTTTCAGCCGTTACGACAAAGTAAAATTAGTACCTTTAGGCGAATACATCCCCTTTGAGGAATATTTGGGAAGCCTCATCGATAAGCTTTCCCCATTGGACGCCCACCTAATTCTCGGAAAACCAAATCAGGTGTTCGATACACCCTTCGGTCGTGCTATTGTCGGAATCTGCTACGATTCTGCCTTCTCTGAGCTTTTCCGGCGACAAGCTGCCAATGGCGGCGAATTTATCCTCAGCGCTGCTAACGATGCCCATTACAAAGAATCGATGATGGCTCAGCACCACGCTCAGGATATCATGAGAGCGATCGAAACCGATCGCTGGGCTGTAAGAGCCACAAACACAGGCTATTCAGGCATTATCGACCCCCACGGCCAAACCCAGTGGTTATCCAAAATTAATACTTTTGAACTTCATGCGGCAACAATTTATCGGCGGCAAAGTCAAACTTTATATGTTCGTTGGGGAGATTGGCTAACACCCCTGTTGTTACTACTCGCCGCACTCATTCCGGCAGTAGAATATCTTCTTCAAAAAAAGAATGATAATTAATAATTGCTAATTCCTCCCCTCTTCCCTCTTCCCTCTCCCTCTTCCCTCTCCCCTCTTCCCCGACGCCCTAACCCCTATTCCCTAGCCCCTATTCCCTAGCCCCTCATTATGACACTTCCTCTCAACACCTATTTCGACGAAAACTTCTATCGTCTCAACAATTTAGATGTTTTTGGCGCAATTCTCAAAGGACAAATTACCAGCGCCTACGATCATTTCGTTCAATTTGGTGCGAGAGAAAACCGTACCCCCAGTCAGGTATTTAATGGCAACTATTACCTCAGCTTGTATCCCGATGTCGCCACAGCTGTAAACAACAACACCTTTCGCAGCGGCTACGACCATTTCCTTCAGTTTGGTGCCAGGGAAGGTCGCGACCCCATACCAGAATTTAACAGCGGTTATTACCTCCGCCGATATCCAGATATAGCACCAGCAGTAAACAACGGCACCCTTCGCAGCGCCTACGATCATTTCCTTCAGTATGGCACTAGAGAAGGTCGCGACCCCAGCACTCTATTTAATACCAGTCTTTATCTCAGCCAAAATCCAGATGTTGCTGCTGCTGTAAGCAGAGGAGAAACTTCTGCATTTGAACACTATATTTTGTACGGCAAAAACGAAAACAGACCCGGTGTACTTACTAATAGTTTTAACATTCAGTTTGACTATAGTTTCGATACCAATGGTTTCTTTAATAACTCAGAAAGAAGAACTCTTTTAGAAGCAGCCGCCGATGTTTGGGAATCTTACATCCAAGACGAATTTACAAATGTCCGTGCAGGCACTAAATTTAGCTTAGCTAACCCTCAAAATGGAGCATTTGAAGAAGTTACTTTAACATCTGACATTGACGACCTGCGAATTTACCTTGGCGCTGCGCCTACACCCTTTGGTGATGCTACCGACGCTTTGGCCGCATCATCAGTCGAAGGTTACGATGCTGACGGAAGTATTTACAATGCCAGGTTAAATGGCTCTAAATTTCAGCCCTTTGTCGGTAATCTCTCGTTCAGTTCCGCAACAAACTGGTTCTTCGATCCCACACCCAATACATCGAATGATATTCCCAACGGAACTACTGATTTCTTCAGCGTTGCTTTACACGAAATCGGGCATATTTTGGGAATTGGGCCATCAGCAATTTTTCAACAATTAGGTGCCGGAGCTTCCTTTAAAGGCCCCAATGCCGTAGCTGCTAATGGAGGTCAGCCAGTTCCGCTTGAAGAAGACTTAGGCCATGTCAAAAATGGTGTTTTAAGTGACGGTCAACCAGTACTGATGGACCCGACCTACCCGAATACTCGCATTGCACCGACAAGGTTAGATTTAGCACTTTTAGCAGATATTGGCTACCGAATTCCCAACTTTCAACCGCAAGGTTCGCTATTACCGATATCGACTTCTAATGATGACACAATTTTTGGCACGGTTCTATCTGATGTCATTAACGGTAATGCAGGCAAAGACTACTTACTTGGAGATGCAGGTGTTGACTTGCTTAGGGGTGGTGCTGATGATGACATTGTTTCTGGAGAAGATGGCGACGATATTCTGTTTGGCGATCGAGGAAACGATCAAGTTTCAGGGGGTTTGGGCGACGATTTGCTCATAGGTGGCCCCGGTAATGACGACCTTTTTGGCGGTGCTGGTCGAGATCGGTTTATCTTTGAAGCAGGTCAAGATCGCATCGGCGATTTCGTTGCAGCCGACGATATTGTACAAGTAGCTCGCAGTCTTGGTTTTACTAGCGGTGCTAATGTTTTCGGGGCAATTACTAGCAGCGGCTCGACTGATGATGGGGGTAGGTTTTCTATCGTGACGCTGAGTGCAGAGAACATAATTACTATCTTCCATAATGGCGCTCTGACAGCAGCCAATTTCACTGTTGTTTGATTACGCATACAGCGTTTTTTAGGTGGCTTAGCTAAAGATAAACCCGGTTTCTTGAGAAACTGGGTTTATGGAGTATCAATAGTAGTATCAATAGTAGGTTGGGTTGAGTAGAGCGAAACCCAACACCACCAAACTAATACAGCGGCTTGCAGTTGGATGAAGTACAGGCTATGGGTCGAGATCCCCGACTTCTTGAAGAAGTCGGGGATCTGTATACCTCACTCACCCGAAAAGTGCTGTAAGTTGGGTTTCTCGACTCTACTCTATCGGATGTTGACCGTAAAAAGGTAGCGCTTCCGACCAATGGGGACGCAATCCTTTTTGCCAATCTAAATAAGCGAGTGCCAACACATTGGCAACCGATGCACCCAGTTTGGCTGGCGCGGCAATCAAATGATAGGAATTAGGCCAACTTTCCAAAGTCTTTTGCCATTTTTCCGGCTTCATCACCGTATCTGGCAATACTTCATTTAAACCGGAAGCATTGGGCAATACTTCATAGATAGCAACAAACACTTCACCGCGATGGGCGGGTAATTGAACTGCGATCGTCTTTTCTTTTGCCTCTGTCGCTAATGACTGATGACACACAGCTGCCAAAGTCGAAATCGCAAACAAAGGAATATCTAACTGTTGGGCAAGGGTACGGGCAGTAACTACACCAATGCGAGTGCTGGTAAAGCTACCAGGGCCTTTTGCCACCGCAATAAACCCCAACTCAGACCAGGTTTGCGGTTTGATAAACTCAGCTAAGTGGGCGTGCAAATAGCTAGATAAGTCAGTCCCCAAGTCCCAAGTTTGACAGCGGGAATTATCTGCAAAATTGCTAATCGCCATACCAACTTCGGGACTGGTAGTGTGAAGGGCAAGGGCGTATTTTTTTGGGTCAAGATGTACAGGGTTATAAGTCAAGGTTAATTATTTACGATTTATTAACTAAATTGACAAATTACTCTACAGAAGCTAGTATACAAAAAAATGTGAGTAATTGTATAGGCTTTATAAAAATGAACAATTTTATTCCATTAGAAATAGAAGGAAAAGACGATAAAGTCTATATAGAAGTAGTACCCCTAGAGAAAGCTGCTGGTATTCAGCAACGATCGAATAAAGACAGTGCTGTGGACAAGCTTACAGAAGCTGACTTTAGACAAATGATTCGCAAGGCCGTTTTGCCAGCTTGTCAAACTTTTGTAGACATTTGGCAAGAACTCAATCAGCCGATGAAGGCCGAAAGTGCCGAAGTAGAATTTAATTTAGGTTTCACTGCCAGCGGTTCTGCTTTCATCGCACAAGCATCCGGTCAAGCAAGCTTCAAAATCAAAGTTTCTTGGAAATTTGAGCAATCCTCTCTTCCTGACACCTGGCCTCCCGGAATAGTGGAAAACTTAAAAAAAGATCTGCAAGTGTTGGAGTCTAAAACTAGGGAAGCATTGGAACTTTACGAACAATCTCAAGAATCAGCCTATGAAAATAACGTCAAGCAGCTAAATCTTGTTCAACAAGCTGCTTTTAGAGTAAAAGAGTCTTTGAATAAATCATGACTTATGCCCTCAATTCATGAATTGAGCGCACATTTAGCTACTCTGCGTAAGTTTTATAAATAAAAAATACTCAGGTGTAAGTATGCCAATCGATCGAAGTAGACTTATCGCTGTTAATTCAGACATTAGATCTCTTTCACAACGGCTGGGAGCGTATCGAATTTCGGTTGAAAATTATTATTTAGCTAGGTACGGTTGTATTCCGGGAGCGCCTCCTCCACGAGGATGTCCTCCAGGCCAAGGCCCTTCCGTAGGAAGCGAAATCGAGCAGCCCATTGCGGAACTGATTGACTTAATTAACCAACTTGAAAAGTACATTCAGCAATTAGAATTAGTAGATAGAATTGGCAACTAGATTGCTTTAATGAATAGGTAGAGAGAAGGATATCGAACTTTTTCGATATCCCCTTAAGCTGTAGTTATGCTTAACATGATTTCTTTAGGTTACTCGGCACTTCCCGATTAATATTTTTGTGTAGTTTACATATTAGCTTTTTAAATTCCTGCGTAGAGTAAATAAAAGAATATTCTGGCGTTCCTTCAAAAGGATTTTTGTTTATTTGTTGTATATCTTTATTAGTTTGTTCTAAATATGTGACCTGCTTGTTCGGATCTAAGTTATTAAACTGTAACTCTAAATATTTCATAAAATCATTTTGGAACTTGAGTTTTTCTGGGCTTTTTTGGTTTAGATACCAAAGTTTAGCATTGATCTCTGTAAGGTAGTACAGTGAATCGGAATAAAGTTTTCTATTTCCCTGCTTGTTATTAGCTACATATCTTAGCTTCTCCAATGCTTGTTTCCAATTTTCCAACCTATCATAACAAACACCCATGCTGTAATAAATATTGATTTTAAGCTTAAGATCGTTCTCTATCTTTTTAAATTCTTCAAGTGCTTTTGCACAATCATCACTCTTAGCAAGTGCCAATCCTAAGTTATACCTCGCTTCTACTGTTTCTTGAATTTTTAAAGCATCTTGAAAAAGTAAAATGGCATCGGTATATTGGCTTTTTTCAAGATAAATCCGACCTTTTGTAATTAATAAACTATCTTTGTTAGGACAATCGTTGATAATTTTATTAACTTGAAATAAGGCAGATTCGTAATTACCGCTTGCAATTTCATCGCTGATTATATTATTAGCGCTATTAATGCGACCGCGAGAGCATTTATCGAAATTTTCTAAGGTTTGTTTTAAGCCAAAAACAGATAAAAATGAAACCCCTCCCATCAAGGCAATAAGTGTTGGAATAGTTAATTGCCGTAAGGTAATTTTGTTACCGACTTTTAAGGCTTCAGCTAAAGCACCGCTTTTTAAGACAGTGGAAATTGATATTGCCAGCCCACCGTTTAAATCTTCCGAAGCTACAATTATGCCAACAGCCCTGTAATTACCTTTTTTATAAACAAATATAGGCGCACCGCTTTGCCCGCCTTCAATACGCTGGGCATCTGAAAAAGTTTCCAAACGGATTAACTTTTGGTTGCCAAGCTTACCACAACGAGCAAATGCGGTAATTTCACCTCGAATAGGTGCCCCGTAGAAATCATCATTAGAAAAACCAGGACTGAGAAATTCGTCTCCTGGCTCAAAATCTGCCTGCAAAGGAGCTGGACTAAGTGGAATATCTTCAACTAGAAGTACAGAAAAATCGTTACTTTCCGAATCACCTTCATAAATACAAGTTACGGGTCGATCGAGTACTCGCACATTCTTCCAACCTCCAGCATCTTCGACGACATGGGCGCAAGTCAGCAAATGCCCCTCATTTGTAACGAAAAAGCCTGTTCCCCAGGTTTTTCCTGCTGTATCTTTAACCCGAACCGTTGATTTCTGGACTGCTTCAAAACTCTCTAGCCGCTTTCCCATTTTGTAAACCGTAGAGCCTGTTCAGCTAAATCCATCCTATACTTTCTCTTTTATCTACGCCACCAAACACTAAATTTCTGGATTTTTTGTCACTATTTGTCACTAAAAGACTGATTCGCCATTTGGGATCGAGAATGATAAACCGAGTTTCTTTTGTTGCAAAGGTTGATATTTGCTTGTTCCAACCCAAAGAAACCCGGTTTCACCGGATGGGTCTTTCAGGTTTATGGGGAAAAATGTTTGTTTATGTTACAAATGTGTGCAATGGTGGGTGACGGCACGGGGACTTAAATTATGGGTTGAAAGTTCTGAATTTATTACCCGTGCCTAATCCACCCTACGATTAGATAAGTTGTTACGATCGCCACAAAAATCAGTTAGCGTTCTATTGAGAACTATCCTCAAGTTGGCACCAACTCGCCCGGACGCAATCTCGCCCATTTACCCGTCTCCTGCTTAAAGCTGAGGCAACCCACAACATCCCACTCCATCTCAATATAATCTTCACGGGTACGGATATTGACGTTAATGCTGGGTTCGTTAGCTTCAAAATCCGGCGTTTCTGTCAGGTGAGGTACCTGATGCTGCGTTTCTACCGCGTGGTAGGTGGTGCAGCGATCGACATAATGGCAGTTAATGCAAATACACATAAGAAAGCTCCACTGGCTTTTCTGTTAATCTAGCTTAGGCAACACAGCGATCGGTTAGTCGCTTGGTTGATTTTTGTTGCAATCTATGCAAGAGAATTGAATGAACCGCAAAGACGCGAAGGATGCAAAGGCAGAAGATCGGGAACTTTTGGCGTTATCTCCGGATAGTTGGCCGTTTAGTTTGGCATTGCTACCAGTGCCTATTTATATGGTAGGCGGTGCGGTGCGGGATGCGCTTTTGGGAAGACGCCGAGAATATCTGGATCTGGATTTTATTGTGCCCAGCGATGCGGTGCAGACGGCTAGAACGATCGCAAATCATTATCAAGCTGGATTTGTGGTACTCGACGCCCAACGACAAATTGCCAGGGTGGTATTCAAAGATGCTACCGCCGATTTTGCCCAGCAGGAAGGCGATAGTCTGGCAACAGATTTGCGTCGGCGCGATTTTACTGTGAATGCGATCGCCTTTAACCCCCACACAGGCGAACTTATCGATCCTCTACAAGGTAATGCGGACTTGCAACAAGGCATTATCCGTATGGTATCGCCTGCCAATTTGGAAGACGACCCTTTGCGCCTATTACGAGCTTACCGTCAAGCTGCCCAATTGGGTTTTGCGATCGAGGATGAAACGCGATCGACTATTCGTCAATTAGCACCTTTACTCGCACAAATCGCCGCCGAACGAGTGCGGGTAGAATTAGGTTATCTCCTCAGCAGTCCTCAAGGAACTCCCTGGTTAAATGTTGCTTGGTCAGATGGGATATTGCGATCGATTTTGCACGACGATGTAACGGCAACTAATTTAGCGCTAGTCGCCCAAATCGATCGCGCTAGTGCAAAAATGGCCGAAATTTGGCCTCAAATTGGCGTGGAATTGTCTTCTGGTGTGCCGGGATTAGCAGCAGATTCCAAGCGTACTTGGATGGCGATCGCTAAACTTACTTGTTTGCTAATCCCAGCAATTTCGCTCTCGGAAATTGATGAGTTGAATGTCAGTTTGAACTACACTCGCGCTGACATTCATGTGGAGAATTCCTCTGTTGAGGATTTTCTGAAAGAAATGAAGTACAGCGTTGCGGAAATTCGCGCTGTTAATACTATTCTCAAATTTTTACCCCAATTGCGAAAAGCACCGATGTCTGTGCGAGAACAGTATTTTATGTTTCGGGAAGTGGGAGTTGTCTTCCCCGCTTTAGTTTTGGTAGCTGTTGCTGTTGGGATACCAATCGAAGGGATAGCAACCTTATGCGATCGCTATCTTACCCCTTCAGATCGAGTCGCCCATCCTACTCCTCTTGTCACCGGTAAAGACTTAATGCAAGCCCTTAACCTGCCATCTGGCCCACAAATCGGTCAACTCCTCACTGCTATTCAGCTAGCACGCATCGAAGGTAGAATTTCTACAGCAGCAGAAGCTCTTGAATTTGCAAAACTTCATCAAAAAAGCTAGCAAAACATCAGTTTTGAAACAGAGGATACTCCTATGGCTGACTCAACAGAAAAGGTAACGAAACATCACGAAAGTATCCTCTATATAACGATCTACTCTTTCATCGGCTTCTGCGTCTTTACTTTCCTGATTGTTCTGGGTGTTTTTTAATACAGCGCTTTGCGCTGTTATGAGGTACACCCTAGAAACCCGGTTTTTCCAAAAAACCGGGTTTCTAGGGTGTACCTCATTACAGAGGGAACGGCTGTAAGTTCCGTGGAAATTCAACTGATTTTACGGGGGCAGGTAATTTTACCTGCCCCCTTTAAGTTTAGGATTTATATCAATAAGTTATATCAAATTTTACCTGTGGCGATCGCACTACTCCACTCTACCAGTAATACTTGGTACTAAGTACTCATGCAAGCTCTGCAATTTGCGATCGAGTGACTTGTGCATCTTTAAATAACAAAAAGTTTAATGCGATCGCTTGCCATTTCACTAAGTAATTCCCAGTAGCTAATAGAACAGGCTTGGATCGGTAGTATCGAAAAATTTAAAATATTACACGATATTTTAACTGTCATCTTTTTTACGTGCAACTTGTCAAACAAGCTATCTCATCTATTTCAAAAAACTGAGTCTATAGTTTTTATCATCTAATAATTTACGAAAAAAGCTGGCCAGCGTTTACCAGACTTCTATTTACTCTGAATTGCTTTTATTAATTATCTCTAACTGACGCTCATCTCAGCTAGCAAATTTTAGAAAAGTCATTTAATTAAGTATTATTCCATAATCAAAATGTTATGACATTAAATTACATATCATTTTTTTACAAGCGTTAATTGCCTGACTATTGCCGATGCAAAATGTAGAGAATAAAATGGTGAAATCTCACCATCTTAATGGTCTATATGCAGCCAAAACCTATCTAATTTGCTTCTTAGGCGTTTGGCGATCTCTTTTGTTCGATCGACACAAAAAACATAAAAATTTAAACGCTCATTAGCGATAAAAGAGTTTGAAAAAAGTTTCAAACGAGTTTTGGCTGAGCGATGGGGTGTTGGTGGATAAAGTCTTTGATTAATTAGCCATTAGTATGATGCGAGTTACCAGGCATGATTTTGCATAGCTTGGGTACTCTTTATCGACCATACTTAATGACTAATTTTGATGTAAGTAGTTCAAAATTACTCGCTTTAGGAGCAACCAATCATGGCATCATTTACAGGCGATGATAACAACAACCAAATTAACGGTACAGCAGAGGAAGATCGAATTAGAGGATTAGACGGTGACGATCGATTAATTGGCTTAGGCGGCGATGACGAGATCTTTGGAGGTGTCGGTGCCGATACCATCATCGGTGGCAAGGGCAATGACAGAATTCTCGGCGATACGACCGGCACTCCTTTCGGCGGACCGGGCGGCATCGGCACTAGCCAACCTAGCACACGCGCCAGCAAATTTAACCGCGACACGACTTTCAACAACATCATCATTGGCAGCCTGACGGAGCGTGTTTCATCCAACGATTTGATCCAAGGAGGCACCGGTGATGACGAGATCCTTGGAGAATCGGGCAACGATATATTATTTGGCAACGAGGATAGCGATCGCATCATCGGCGGCAGCGGCAACGATTCCATCTTCGGCGGTACAGAGAACGACACCCTCGTTGGTGACAGCGGCAACGACTTTATATTAGGTGAAGACGGCGACGACAACATCAGCGGCGTCTCGGATAACGACACGATCCTCGGCGGTAACGGCAACGACGTAATTGACGGAGGGTCTAGCAACGATTTTGTCAATGGTGAATTAGGCAAAGACCTCGTATTTGGTGGACTAGACGCAGATTCACTTTTTGGCGGCGACGACAGCGACAGCCTTTTTGGAGAAGAAGGCAACGACTTCCTCAGCGGTGACGATGGCGATGATGTGCTTTCCGGCGGCAGTGAAATCGATACCATTTCCGGTGGGAACGGCAACGACTCGATCGACGGTGATGACGGTAACGATATATTATCTGGTGGCAACGGCAACGATCGAATCTTTGGTGACGTTGGCAACGACCTACTCATTGGCGACAGAGGTCTCAACACCCTGCAAGGCAGTAGCGGCAACGACACGCTCATCGGCGGTTTGGACAGGGATCTGCTGGATGGCGGTTCCGGCAATGACCTGTTAATTGCCGATCTCGGTAGCGATACCCTTTTGGGTGGTACCGGTGACGACGCACTCATCGGCGGTGAAGAAGAGAACCTCCTCGATGGTGGAGACAACGACGACCTGCTTGAAGGCGGCGATGGTGCAGACACCCTCAATGGCGGTGATGGTGCAGATACGATGCAAGGTGGTGTCGATCCAGATCTGCTTGACGGTAGCGGTGGCGACGATCTGCTCGTCGGTCAAGATGACGCCGACACCCTCAATGGCAGCTTTGGGGATGATATGCTGATCGGCGATAACAGTGAGGATCTGCTTGCTGACGGCAACGATATTCTCAACGGCGGTAGCGGTAACGACAGCTTAATTGGCAACGCTGGCGACGATTTCCTCGATGGGGGATTGGGCAACGATATACTGACAGGCGGTATCGACCTCGATAGCGATACCTTCTTCTTTACTTTTGAGTCGGATGGTTTGGGTTCTCTGTTCGGAAATGATATCATCACGGATTTCGATCGCGGCTCAGACATTATCGATCTCAGCGACCTACCTTTAATCGCGCCTAACTTTAGTGTCCTCGACACCAATGGCAACGGCGTACTTGACGAACCTGATGGTAGTGTGACTTTTGTGGAAGGCGGGACACTCATCAATGTTGTTCCGGCTTTAGATCCTGTATTCCCGCTACCGGTCGATGGAGTTGCTACAATTTTTGTCGTAGGCGTCACGGATCTGGCTGCCAGTGACTTCAACTTTTTCTGATTTCCACTCTATTAAGCTTGCAGAGACGTTTCGCGAAACGTCTCTGCACCCCAATGTTAACTGATTCGCCGGGAAGTCCCCCGCTATAATCGCTTCGATTTAGCGGCGGGATGAAAGGCGGGAAATTGGAGGAACGGAAATTTCCAATTTTTCCTAATGTCTT
>NZ_JACJPW010000174.1 GCF_014696265.1 Aerosakkonema funiforme FACHB-1375
TCGTTTATGGAGTTCATTTGTACTAATCGTGACGATGCACGCTCGCACTCCTGCAAGTGCCTTAACAAAAGTTCATACAGTGTCGATTACTTTTGTCCGACTACTTAGCAGTATCGCTGCTCAGTTTACCGGAAACGATCGCCTGAATAAAGAACGCTTTTACAAGCAATTACTACTGCAATCTTTCGAGCAAGGATACTTAAGTTGGGAAATCCTACTCAATACCAAAATCGGGCTAGAAATTCAACCGATGAATGCCGAGCAATTGTGGTCGTACTTGTGGAAAAAATTCAATAATACACCTGCATCACCTATTCCGCAATTACTGACTTTAGAAGAAACTGTATTGGACTACAAATTAACTGAAACTATCAACAGCTACAAACACGCTTGCACCATTTTAATTGAAGGTCAACACGGTCGTTCCAGTTGTCCAGAACACAAACAAGATAAATCTCGCATCTGGCTGAATGGCAGAAACACAGAATGCGGCGTGCTGACAATGGAAGAAAGTCCCGGTGGTTGGATTAATACCAGAGAACAATTGAGATGGCTGTGGAAAGTGATGAGTTCCACTTACGTTCACGATACCGAAGCAGTTGTGGAAATTAGTGCAGCTTCTAACTTTTTTATTCAAGACAATTTAGCTCGTCAAGCCAAACAATCTAAAACAGCTAGAAAACTTGCTTTGGAAAAAGGGCAAGGGCGAGATGTTGGTGCTGAAGTTAAGCAAGAAGAATCTTTCGATGCTCAGAAAAAAATGTATAAAGGTGCAAAAGCATTGCACGCAGCGGTTGTTTTCTTAGTCTATCGACCAACACCAGAACAACTCAATCAAGCTTGTCAAATGTTAACCAATAGCTTCGGTTCTGCCAAAGCGATTAGAGAGCGAAATATTGCTTGGTTAGTTTGGCTAGAAACTTTACCAATTACGCTCGGCTGGCTCTTGCACAGCAGTTCGCTCATTAACGAACGTCGCCTTACTTTTGATACAGAAACCATTGCAGGTGTTTTACCTTTAACTGCAGTGAGAGATATCGACTCAATTGGTGTCGAATTTATTACTAAAGGCGGTAAACCTGTTTGCGTTGACCTCATGCACGAACAAACTAGCCGCGCTGTCATCACCGGGGAAAGCGGTAGCGGTAAATCAGTTTTGGGATGGCGATTTGCTCTTGATGCTTTAGCTGCTAACATTCCCGTTGTGGGTATGGATATTTCTAGCGGTTCTGGTAGCACGTTTGAAACTGCTCTAGCACTTTTAGGCGATGATGGTGCGTACTACGATATTACCAAAGGTAGCTCTAATTTACTCGAAATTCCTGACCTGCGATGCTTTGATAAAGAGGAACGCTCCCGGCGGTTAGACCAGTGGAAAGAGTTTATTAGGAAATCCCTGACTATTATCAGCATGGGAAAGGTAAATGACCCCAAGTTAGCACAGCGAGTTGACGCTATCCTGTTGCTGACTTTGAAAAAGTTTCTTGAAGACCCAGAAATAATCGAACGCTACAATGCTGCCTTTGAAAAAGGTTGGAAATCAAGCGAATGGCAAGAAATGCCAACCCTCAAACATTTGCTCAAATTCTGCACTAAGGAACAATTAAATTTACAAAACTTTACTGACCTCGATCGCATTGCCATCAATCAGATTATTACTCAATGTAATGCCCTACTTGCTTCACCTTTAGGAAAAGCGATCGCTAAACCTTCTACATTTTCCCCCGCACCTGCAATTAAGTTTTTCGCTCTCAGCGGTTTGAGCAACGAACAAGACCAATATTTGATGGCAATGAACGCTCATGCTGCTTGTATCCGCAATGCCCTTTCACACCCGAAAAGTTTATTTATTGGCGACGAACTTTCGATTTTGTTCAAAAAAGATGGCTTTGCTGAAGTAGTAGGCGAACTTTGTGCAGTCGGACGAAAAAATGGAATTTCGGTGCTATTGCTTTCCCAAGATATCGATAGCATCTGCGATTGCAGTGCGGGAACGATGATTCTGCAAAACATGGTTTACCGCATTACCGGGAGATTAACATCTAATGCAGTTAATTCTTGGGTTCAGCGTTTGGGATACCCATCAGAAATCATCGGTCAAAATGCTACCGAAGCGTTTCTTCCAAAAGCCACTGAACTCTGCTCAAATTGGCTGATTGAAAAAGGCGGTCGCTTTTGGCAAACCCAGTTTTATCCAGGCGAGATGGTATTAGCGAGCGTAGCAAATAACCAAACAGAGTTGATGGCTCGCGCTAGAGTGATGGCTCAATATCCCGACACCTTAAAAGGACGATTGTTAGCGCTCAAACAGTTTACTTCTGAATACGTACAAGCCATTAAAGAAGGGCGCTCTCTTGCCAATATTGGCAACAATTCTACTAACGATATTGAACACGAACAACATCCCACTCTAATGGCTAGTTAATAGTTGTTTTGATTGTGGCAAATAATTTCAAAGGAGACTAAACAATGAGTACCCAAACAATTTTGATGAAACTTGCCCTCACCATTCCAGTAATGTTATTGGCATTAATGTTAAGTTCTGTTGAAGCACAAGCTCAAAGTTCTGATAAGTCTAACACGGCTTCTAGCGTTCCTAGTTCTAGTTTGAATAACGTCAATCCTTCTAACTTTACGGTTCCTACTTCTCAAACCCAACAAATCGAGCAACAAATTCAAAAAGATTCTGAAGAGTTTTTAGGTCAAGTTAAGAATCCAATGGATAAAGTATCGGGTGCGATCGCCAAAATTAAGACGCAACTCGACCAAATGCTGCAATCATTCGTAGGTTCCCTCAAAATTCCAGATTTACAAGAAGCTGTAGCTAAAATAATGAGTGGTAACTTCACAGATAATGAAGGTACTAAACTATCTGCAACTTTAGAGAATAAACCTCAAGGTTCTTATAGCATTCAATCAGATTTAGCTAACCTTGCCCAACAGCAAACAGCAACTTCAAGTGCTTCAGACGCTACTCTCAGTAAAGCTGCTCAGGATAGGCAAGCTCAAATGGCACAAATGGTTGACCAAAATGTTACTAAAAATATTCAATTGGGTGAAGAATCACAAAACCAAGATGTGACACAACACATCATGCGTAATATCTCTCAACAAACTGCACTAACAGCGCAGAATCAAGGCGTGATTATACTTCAAAACCAACAAGCGCAGATCGATCGCGCCCTCGCCAATACTTTAAGCGCCCAACAAGCTAAAGAACTCAGCGAACTTAATGTAACTCAGCGAAGACAAGATGCGGCTGCTGGTACTGCTTCTTCCACGCAAGCCGGACTGTTTCAAATGCCGGGTGGCGTTACGTTAGGAGAAAAAGAATAAGTTCAAAGAAAAGTTAGTTAGCAGTCAGTTGTTATTAGTTATTGAACTTGACTGCTGACTAAGCATTGAGGAGTCAGAAAATGTTTGCACTATTTATTGCCCAGACAAGTACAGCAGGACAAGCTTTAGATACCCTTTCTAATGCCATAGAAGTTTCCCAAAAAACTGTCGAATCTTGGAATTTACTATGGTTTAACACTTTCAATACCCAAGAATCTGCTTTGTGGATTGCCTTAGTCAAACTGGGATTAATTTTGGCAGGTATGTCCGTTATCTACTTAGCTGTTACTAGCGGTAAGGAAATCATCGAAAAACAATGTTGGTCTGAACTAATCGCCATGCTAATTTGGCCGCTTGTTATTCTATTTTTTTTGAGTAACAATGGCAAAGTTTTAGCCGAAAGTATTAAATTCGTTCATGGGATTGGGGGAGCGCAAGTTCAACAGATATTGGAAATACAATTGGGAGAAATGACATTTAGAAGCGCTCTGACAGATGTCAATCTTACCAGTGCTGCCAAAGAAGAGATTGAAAAGCTTTACAGCGAATGTCAGGGTAAAGTAGGCGAAGCTTTAGTCGAGTGTTGGAATGATAAAAAAGAAGCAGATCAAGCTATTCTCAATGAAGCCGAACAGAAAAATGGTAGCCCCCTCAAAAGTTTGCAGCGATTTGTTCAAAATCTAGCCAATGTTACTAATGTCGCCGATATCGCTAGTGGTGATTTTGCGGGACAAGTTTTTCGCTCTACTGTCTTGCCAATTATTCGCTTAATTTTGAGAGCAGTGCAGTGGGCATTTGTCAATATCTTAGAAGCTGCATTGTTGTTAACAGCATTGTTTGCTCCTGTGGCGATGGGTTTATCTTTACTACCATTACAAGGAAAGCCTATTTGGGCTTGGTTAGTTGGATTTATGTCTTTGTTTGGAATTCAGCTTGGCTACAACATTGTGGTGGGATTGGTAGCTGTAGTTATTGTCAATTCTGATGCCGAGCTTGTTACCGATATTGCTTTCCTATTCTTTTTAGCTGTGTTTGCTCCCGTTTTAGCTGTTTCGATCGCTAGAGGCGGCGGTACTGCTTTGTACTTAGCGATCGCTAATAATACCAAACAGCTTACCGATATTGCAAGCAATGCGATCGGTGTATTTGCTGGCAAGCTGATTTAAAACAGTTAACTGCTTTAACAACTGCTATTACTTTACTTCTGGGTGAAGCTTATGATTTTTAAATCATCACCATCTCAACCCTTACTACCGGAGTCAAAAAACACTTTAGCTTTGTGCTTCGTGTTACTAACAGCTATGGTTAGCATTTTGACTGCTGCTGTTGTATTCAATACATTGAGCCTCAAAACATTGTCTCAAAAAAAAGTGACATTCGTGCAACTCAAAGATGGAACGACAGCTTCAGTTATGGAAGCAGATGGTTTATACAGAGAACCAAAAACCATCAAAACTTTTGTTTCTTCTTGGGTTAATCTTACCTGGAGGTGGGATGGAAAGATTCCCGGTACAAATGACCCCGATCCAGGAATAAAAATCAAAAAATCTGAAAGAGTTCCCACCAGTGCATGGATGGCTTCTTTGATGATGGAGTGAGTCACAATTTGGAGCAGCTTCTTTGGTGGAACTTGCCAAATTAATACCGAATGGAATTTTTGAAGGTAAAACTCGTTCTACAGCTTACGTTTCTTACCTTTCCGAACCGAGAGAAATCAAAAAAGGTGTTTGGGAAATTGATGTAATCGCTACCCGTGTCGTCCTCGAACAAGGTGTTGGCGAAAGCCGACAACCATTTAATCGCACTATCACTGTGAAAGCAATTGAAGTTCCCATCTCTCCATTAGGCGAAAATGCCAACCTGGTTGAAAAAACAGTTAATTCGATGCGTTCAGCCGGGTTGGAAATTACCAAAATTGTTAAATTTAAACCGTAAAAGAGGTAGATGATGAATAGGCCAGATAATTCAACCAATACCAATGAAACTAACGTAACAGCAGCCGAAACTAATCAGAACGGAACAATTGAACCCGCTCCGAACCAACAGCCCAAAGATGAGTTTGAATCTAACCGTTCAGATGATGAGATCGACTTAGATAACTTTGCGGGTTTCGATCCTCATTTACCTCTGACGCTTGAAGCTCAATATCAACTGCAAAAAGAAAATGAGAAACCAGAACCACTTCCTGTTGCACAAAGAGGTGTACCTCGTGCAGTAACAATGTTGGTATTAACCGGAGGAACGATATTATTATTCCTGCTGATTTGGCAGTTTGTTAAACCCAGATCGGAAGTCAAACCGATCGCTCAAACCACACCCAAGGAAACCAAACAACCTCCGATTGAAGATGAAAAGCCGGAACTGCTGGCTAGATTGGCTTATCAAGAACAACAAAAACTGGTAGCACCAAAGCCACAGACTGAGAAACAACCGCAGACAGAACCAGAGGCCAAACCCACAGCAGAACCAGAAGCCAAACCAACTCCTCCCCCGGTTGTGGAACGAGCGACTCCGCGCCAAGCAGCCGCCAAGAGTCCGACACCCCCTCCCAGAACCATTGTCCGAACCGTTACTGTTCCAGGGCCACCCCCGCCGCCCAAGACTATTGTCCGAACCGTCACCGTTCCTGCACCACCACCACCGCCCAAGACTATTGTCCGAACCGTCACCGTTCCAGGGCCACCTCCGCCGCCGAAGGTTATTGTGCGAACCGTTACTGTTCCTGCGCCAGCCCCAAACCCACACCTATATCCACCCCCGAACCTACCCCCAAACCGATAGCAACTCCAGCGCCTACTACCGAAAAAGTTGACCCTTTCGAGCGGTGGAACCAGCTGGCGCAGTTGGGTCAAACTAGGGGAAACGTTGAGAGCGACTCTTCTGTTGGACTCCAAAACGCTTCCGTACCGACTGGTGCAGACATTCCTCCTTCTGAAGCACCGTTAATCTCTGAAATTCAGGTATCCTCAAAACCATCTGATAAAGAACAAGCCTCAAACAGCGTACTTACAAACAATACAGCGGTTCCCATTACCGTTGACGATCGCCTGCCATCAGACACGAGGATGCGATCGCGATCGCATCCTCGCCGCTCACAAGCAGAACCCAGTACAGCACAAGTGACTCCACAGCGCTCAATAAATAGACTGGGACATATCGTCGATGAATCTGCCTCGTCTAGCTCTTTACCAACTTCTAGCGATCGCACTTCCGAATTTTTGACAGTTGCGATCGGCAATTCACCACAAAACCTGCTATCTGGAGCGGGACGAGTTGGAGAAGTTTTAACCTCACCCAGAGTGAGAAGTCGCAGCAGTGTAAAGAGCGGTGGGTTTTCTTCTGACACCATTACTGTAGAAAGCCGAGACCCCCAACTTTGGTCTGCCGTCCTCGATGGCTTTTTTACTCCTTTAGCCAGACGACTTGAAAAACGCTCCGATAAAGCGGTCGAAGAACTTTTAAATCGCCCCAATATTGCAATGCTTCCGAAAGGAACTAAGGTTTCGCTCGTTCTCAATAGTTTTCTCAACGTTAATCGGTAAAAGCCATGAAGACTTGCAAAAAATTCCCCCATCTCCAAATCCTTGGTTGGTCTTTACTGACAGCAGCGATCGCTGCTTGCACTTGCCCGATAACCACCTTAGCCCAATCATCAAATGGTTATCGAATAGTAAATCGCGATGTTGCTGCTAATGGCGCGATCGATGTCAAAGTGTATCCAGGGCGAGCAAGTGCGATCGACTTCAGCCAAACTGATGAGGTGGTTAGCTATGTAATGATTGCCGACCCCTCTCGTCTCGTGTTCGGTACTGATACAGAATTATCAGACGGTCGCGCTAAAACTGTATTTTTGCGATCGATTCTACCATTGCGATTCCCTGGTGCTACTACTGCCAAAATCACCAGCCTTTCCATAAAAACAGTGGACTCTAGAGGTACACAGCGACTTTACACTTTTAACGTCGTACCAACCAATAATCGGCAAGACCAATTGGGAATTCGGATTGCTACAGTTCAACAATCTGGAAATCCCCCTAGTTCGGATATTAGTACAGGTCGGAACATTAGAACATCAGAAGTAGAAAGAGGATTGTCAATTGCGATCGCCAGAAGGTACACGACAGCTAATGACCCTGTTGTTTATCAAGTGCAACAGTTTTTAGACAAACTGAGAAATCAAAACTTATCGCCAATCGATGCTGCCCGAGAGGTAGGAGTAGATTTCTCAATAATTATTGAACTCGTCAAGATTGCTAGAGAAGAACCAGCTATTTCCTCAACTCCCATTCCGGTTCAGGTATCCAGAGAATAAGGATTGAAGTTAGCTTATCTGTCGAGGACTAATTTTCTTTTCTAGTAGTTGATAGTTCCATTATTTTTGGATATGCAAATCTTCACAGTTTTCATCAATCTAATAAAAACTGCATTCGCTCTGGGGCTATCAACTATCATTAACAGGCTCGTTCGATTCAAACAATTTATTGAAAGATTAAATGAAGGCTACAACGATTTTTTTCAAAGCTATTTAATTTGGCACTGGTTTTTTGTCGGACTGGGAATTTTGCTACTTTTACAAGCATCTTTCACTGGCAACATTCGGGGGATGATTGCTAATGCAGTCATCACAATGTTTGCTTGCCCCGTAGCACCGTTTAACAAAATTCCTGGATTGGTGCGATATCTAACAATTGGAGTATTGACAATCGAACAGCTATTGGAATCTATCCGGCTTAAGTGATATCTAACAAAGGTTTATAACTTCAGGCTGAACCGTAAGTTATTCGGACTGAGTTATTAACGAAAAAAGACAGACGAAGTGATTATTTGAGGCTGATGAGACATCTGAGAAATAAGCTTAAAAAGAATTCGCCGCCTTTACCGCTGCGCTTACTCTTAACAGTTCCCTTTGCTCTTTTGATTACTGCATCCGTTGGGCTAACTGGGTGGATATCATTTATTGCCAGCAAGCAGACAATGAACGACTTGGTGGCACAGTTACTTCAACAAGCAACTAAACGCATCTCGGAACCCTTAGACTACTTCGATAGTTTGCCTAATGCCGACCAGATGGCTCAAGAGAGCGGGCAGTCTGTTTTGAAAGACTTACAAATCAGCCCTAATAGTCAAATTTTTATTCTCAATCGTTCGGGAAAAATCATTGCTTACTCTACTCCTACTACGAAAGATATTCCCGATTATCTGGTTCCACAAAAATTAATTCACCAGCAAACTATCATTAAATATTCAATCGAATTTTTGAGAAAACATTTCGATAATTTATATGCGATTGAAAAGAGCGAGACGCTCAATTTTAATGTTAATGGCGACAAATATTTACTCCAGGTCAAACCCTTTTCCGAATCGGGTTTTGAGAACAAGCACAGTATAGATTGGTTAATTGTTGCTGTCGTCCCTGAAACTGATTTTATGAACCAGGTGAACGCCAATACTCGCATCACGTTCGTGCTTTGTTTGCTAGCGCTGATTCTCTCTATCGCACTGCTATTATTTATTTCTCTAAGAATCGAACTCAAACTACGGCGATTAATTGAGGCTACGCAAGCAATTGCTCAAGGGAACCTGAACCAAGAGGTGTTAGGAAGTAATGTCGCCGAACTAGAATATCTGGCTCGTGCTTTCAACCAGATGAGCCAACAATTGCAACAATATCGTTCTCAATCCGAGTATTACTCTAATATCCTGGAACGGAAAGTCGAATCTAAAATTCGCCAACTAAAACAGAAAAACGAGGAACTCAAAAAAGCAAAAAAGGCAGCTGAAGCGGCTAATCATGCTAAAACTACTTTCCTCGCTAATATGAGTCACGAATTGAGAACGCCACTCAATGTAATTCTTGGCTTTGCTCAACAGATGACTCGTCACGAGCTAACGACTCCCTCTCAGCAGTCAAGGCTGGATGTTATCAATCGAAGTGGCTCACACCTGTTAAAACTTATCAATAATATTTTGTCTCTGTCTAAAATTGAAGCGGGTCAGATGACGCTCGATGAAATCGCTTTTGACTTCTATGCTTTACTCGATGACATCGAACAGATGTTGTTGCCCAAAGCTAACTTGAAAGGTTTGCAATTAATTTTCCAACGCTCTAAAAAAGTTCCGCAATATATACGGACTGACGAAAGCAAATTGCGCCAAGTTTTAATGAATCTTTTAGAAAATGCGATTAAATTTACTTCTTCCGGCAGTGTCACACTTCAAGTTCAAGTAACTGACCGTTTGCGTCTATCTCCTGACGAGCAATCGTCAAAAGTTAAAGCTTTACTTTTTTGTATTAGCGATACGGGTTCCGGTATTGCACGAGAGGAATTAGGGTCTTTATTTAAACCATTCGTGCAAACTGAAACTGGTAGGCGCAGTCAAACCGGAACTGGATTGGGACTGCCCATTAGTCGTCAATTTATTAAACTAATGAGTGGTGATATCCGAGTGAAAAGCCGACTAGGTAAAGGCACCGCTTTCCGGTTTTATATTCGAGTTGGTTTGGCTGAAGTTAGTGAAGTTGAAAATAATCTATCACCTCCAAAAGTTATTGGTTTAGCACCATTACAACAAAAGTATCGCATCTTGGTTGTTGACGACCAATGGGAAAATCGTTTGCTTTTAAGTGAGTGCTGTAAGGAAGTAGGCTTCCAAGTTTGGCAAGCATCCAATGGCAAGGAAGCTATTAAGTTGTGGCAGCAACACAAACCGCACCTGATTTGGATGGATATTCGGATGCCGATAATGGATGGCTATCAAGCTACTCAATTCATCAGAAAACAGCCGGAAGGTGAAGAGACGGTGATTATTGCTTTGACGGCTAGCGCCTTTGATGTCGAGCGGGAAAAAGCTTTTCATATTGGTTGCAATGATTTTGTGCCTAAACCGTTCCGAGAAACGGTAATTTTTGAGAAGATGGCATTTTATTTGGGTGTTCGCTACGTCTACGAAGCGGAATCTTCCAATTTGCAAGAGCAGTATCAGTTAGTTCAAAAGCTTACTCCTGAATCGCTTTCTGTGCTGCCTCAAGAGTTGCTAATTCAACTTCATCAAGCAGCGTCGCTTGGGGATGACCAAAAAGTTAAAGAACTACTCGACCAAATTCCTCAGTTGCAAAATCCACTCAAAATTGCACTTACTCAATTGGTTGAAGAGCTACGATTGGATACTATTAGCGATTTAACAAAAATGTATGTTGAAACTGAAGGATTGGCATCAAAAGCGAGGTGAAGCCACGGTAATTTCTATGGGGACTTACCAATATTCGAGTTAATTTGCCAATTTCTAAGCATCTGATTTTTTCTTAGGATTGAAAACGGTATCGATAGCTTTATCAATTAATTCAATCGCTTCCTCGCCTGGGTAACTAGATACGGGGATTCTGCGATTGGTTAATTTTGGTGGGTTAGTACCGTGTTTTGCTTGGTAATAATCGTCAGCGAAACTTTGGATTAGCTCAATTTGGTCAGGATTACTCTTAATACCCTTTTCTTTCAATCTTTCTGCTATTGTCCAAGCTTTCTTGGATTTAGCGTTAGCTTTGTTGCTAGCTGAATTATGGTTTGAATGGTTAGAATTACTAGCCTCAGTCTCAGGTGATGAACCATTCTTTTGTTCAACATTATCGGTTGAATTACCTGCTTGTTGAAAATACTCTTCTAAAATCGGGATAACCGAACGATACCACTTTAACTGTGGCCCCTGCCATTTGTTAGTTTTGGAAGAAGCAAGCAAACTGATACCACTAATATCACCCCGAAAGGAGATAAATCAAGCGTAAAGTTCTCGAAGGTTTTGAAACCGTTAATCTCCATGAGGGTTAACATTTTCCATCCATCTAGCTACAACACAGAAAATAATCTCTACTCATTCAACATCTCATCAATCTCTAATAGCTTTTGCTGTAAAACTTGTCGCAACTTTGCCAATTGTTCGGGACTTGTTGAAACCATCACCGATGAAGACAATTTTTCAATTCCTTTTACTACAGCCGTTACTTCTTTCGACTCAGAAACCTCTGGTTTAACATACTTAGCTTTAATCTTTGCCACCAACTCCCGCGTCTTCGGCACCGTTAAATCTTGTTCGATAACTTTATCCGTTGCTTTAATCCTTTCCTTTGTAGCCTGACGTTCTGATGTCTTTAAAGTTTTAGCAGATATAACCGTTAAAGCTAAAGCGTGCGCTCCTTTCAGTCCCCGTTCTCGAATAGCTGCTTTTAAATCCTTTGGCAAAGATAACATCGGCATCAAATTAGCTCTTACCGATGCTGGATTTAAAGCCAAATCTAACAATGCTAAAAGTATTTTTTCTTCGTTTTCACTAACTCCCAAAGATTTTACACCTTGTACCTGTGCTTCTGTGGTAGCAGTTACCAACGCCGTCAATTGATTAGCTTCGCCAGAACGTTCCAACCGTCGCAACACCGTAGATAATATAGTCGGAATTTCTTCCTCTCCCATCCCAGTTGAGGTAGTTAGTTCTTTGATAATAGCCTCAGCTTTATCTAAGTAATTGAGGTCTTCGTGGTGGATAAACGTTAACAAAGCTTTGCGATGCAAGTCTTCTGGCATCAGTGCTTTCACAGCACGCAATGTTGTCCATCCCAGCAGTTTGGCAGCTGACCAGCGCCGTTGTCCATCCCATAACAAATAGCGATCGCTTTGTGCTATCACAATTATTGGTGCAATTTGCCCGTCTTT
>NZ_JACJPW010000175.1 GCF_014696265.1 Aerosakkonema funiforme FACHB-1375
GAAGCTGGCTATGGTTAAATTGGCAGTCGGATGCAGAACTCGGTGCCGCGACCAACAGTTGACTCAACTTCGATATTTCCCTGATGTTTTTCTACGACGATTTGACGGGCAATAGCTAACCCTAACCCCGTCCCTTTCCCCACAGCTTTGGTGGTAAATAAATGGTCGAATATTTTGGATTTGACTTCTTCCGTCATGCCTTTACCATTATCAGCAATCCGAATCTCTACCTGGTTATCTACTAAAGAGGTTTGAATGGTAATTTGATTGGGACTTGCCTTAATCTCTGCCAAACTCCGTCCCAGATTTGATTCCTCTAACGCATCGATCGCATTAGCGAGAATATTCATAAATACCTGATTTAATTGACCGGGAAAACAATCAATTTGAGGTAAATTACCGTAGTTAGTCACCACTTCAATCGCCGGACGCTGTTCGTTCGCTTTCAGGCGATGTTTGAGAATTAAGAGCGTGCTGTCAATCCCTTCGTGAAGATTAAATGGCACTTTATATTCTCGATCGGCACGGGAGAAAGTTCTTAAACTGGTACTAATTCCTTTGATGCGCTCGCAACCTACCTGCATCGAAAACAGCATTTTCGGTAAATCTTCTAGCAAATATTCAATCTCTAATTCTTCAGCTTTTTTAGTAATTTCTTCACCAGGATTGGGAAATTTTTCTTGATAGAGTTGGAGGAATTCAGTCAGGTCTTTAACCGCCGTGAGTGCTTCTTTAACATTGCCAGAAATAAACCCAACCGGATTGTTGATTTCATGTGCTACTCCTGCCACTAGATTACCCAGTGCTGACATTTTTTCGCTTTGGACAATTTGCAATTGGGCTTGTTGTAAATCTTGCAGTGCTTGTTGAGCTTGTTGGTAAAGTCGGGCATTTTCTAATGAGATAGCAGCTTGAGTGCAAAGTAGATTCAGGATTTCCACGCGCTCGCTGGTAAACGCAGCCTTGGCTAAACTATTTTCTAGATATAAAATGCCCAGTAATTTACCTTGATGCAAAATTGGGCTGCACAAGATACTTTGAGGATGCTGACGGATAATATAGGGGTCATTGGCAAAGGTATTATCTGCGGTTGCATCCAGCAGTACCACAGTTTGTTGGTTGTGTTTGACCTTGTAAATGAGCTTATGGGGAATGTCTTGGCTGGATTCAATGGCAAGACTTTGCAATACAATGGGTTTTGTTTCTTGGGTAATTGCGCCTTGAATTAGTAAACGATCGTCTTGCCACAGCATTAATACGCATTTATCAGCCCCAGCATTTTCGATGACAATAGAAAGTAACGATGACAGGAGTTTTTCTAGTTCGATTTCCCCAGAGATCGTTTGAGATGCTTTGAGAATTGCTTTTAAATCCAGGGTATCTGAGATACTGGTGCTGCTGGATGTAGCGGCACGGGTAGATGTCACTGTCACCAAAGGAACAATAGTTTCGCGAGTAGAAAGAACCGAATGACTTGGCTGTAATATGGGGGCGAGTAATTGGGGATAGCGTTTTTCTAAGTCTGCTACTTTCGCTTTTGCTCCCCAACGGGCATAGCAGTAGTAAGCTTCAATTATGTATCCTTTAGCTATGCGCTCTTTGCCCCAATCGAGATAAAACCGAGCAGCAAGTTCATTAGCAAGTGCTTCTTCTTGAATATAGCCATTTTCTTGAGCCAAAGAAATCGCCAATTCATAATTATTGATTGCTTCTAAATATTGACCTATAACTCGATTTCGCTCTGCTTCGACTAAATAATATTTATGCAGATGATTCTTCGGATTATGGCTTGTCCATACTTTCATACTATTCTGATTGGCAGCCACTTGTTGTAGAATCTCTTCTTGCTCCGATTGGGAAAGTTTAGGAAATACAGCCAACCAAGTTAGAGCAGTATAAAAATAAAACACCGGAACGCTAAATGTTCCTTTGCCACCATCCAAATAACTTTGGGCAGATTCGATATATTCAAATGCTAGTTCAAATTCGGCAAACAAGTAACATAAAATTAATTTATTACAAAAGAAGTTCCATAGCCATGTTTTGTCTTTTATTTCCTGATATTTTGCTAGCAGCTCTTGTTCCTTATAAGTTCCTTTAAATAACACCACTGGGCTGGATGTTTGACCCAGTAAGTTAAGAACTACTTGTAGATAAATATCAGTATAGCTTAGCTGCGTTTGCAGATTAAATTGCTCTAAAATTTTTTGATAATCAGTAATTTTTTGTTCTAGTTTGGATAATTCATATCCCATGTAATAAATGTAAAATACATAACCATAAGCAGCATAACCTAATTCCATTAAACTGCCATTTTCCCAACCACTAGCATAAGCATTTTCTACTATTTTCAAGGCTTCTTTGATGTGCTGCTTCCAATGAATTATAAAATAAGATGTACTAAAAAATAGTCTGGATTCAATCTCTTTATTTTTCAATTTAGATAATAAATCTAAAGATAATTGACCAAATTCATAACCGCGTTCAATATCGCCAGCAATAGCGCAAAGAAATAATCCATAGCTGGAGTAGCATAACGGAGAAATAGGTGAATTTCCATGAATAATTGATAGATTTATCTGGGTCATAACGATAAAAGAATGGAGATTTGGTTTAGCCAAATACACAGGGACAGATATTTCATTAAGAATTTGCATAACTGCTAGCATTTGTGGGTCTTTCATCTCTGGCAAATTGAGCAAATCCGCAGGTTTTCTGTTACCCATAAGAGTTTGCGTTTCTTGACTTGCACGAGCAATATCTTCTAAAGTTGGCGATTCAGGTAAATCAATTGCAAGTTTCTTTAAGATAGTCAATCCAATGTTAATAGCTTTGAGTAGCTGACCTTGGGAAGTGTAAAGCATAATTCTCACAGCATAAACTTTAATTGTATCTAATGCTGTTTTTGCATATTGAAGTAAAATTTCTGCTAGGATTTCTACGTCATCTATATCTGTGTTTAGATAAGCTGCTTCCATTGCTTCTACATACAATGCCAGTGTCAAGTTATACTGACTTTCCCAGCGATCGCTTGCCAATAAATTACGCCCAATTGTAAAGTATTTGACTGCCGCGCTATAAGCAGTAGAATTTTTGGCTTTGCAGCCAGCGATTAAATTTAATTTGGCTAATTTTTCTCTATCTGTTGGCTGCTTAATTAGTTCCACAGCCACATTAATTTGATTAACGATTTCAAAAATTCGTTCTTCTTTTTCGCTCTCAGATATGCTCTTTAGTAGCAGTTGACCAATTTGATAATGAGTGGTTTTCTTTTCTGCCTCTGGAATTAGAGAATAAGCTGCTTGCTGCACTCGATCGTGCAAAAATTTATATTTAACAGTCTCTTGATTTTCTGATATATATGTTGGATTTTCTCGCCCAACATAAAATTTATAAATCTCGCCAATTGGTAAAACCAACCCTTCTTGTAATGCTTTCCATAAAGCAGCAGCAGTCTCAATTTGAGATTGTTGCGAAACAATTGCCAAAGTTGCCAAATCAAAAGAGTTGCCAATGCAAGCTGCTAGCTGCAACATCTGTTGAGTTGATGGCTGGAGTTTGCGTAATTGAGAACTCATAAAAGCTACAATGTCATCTGTCACTGCTTGAGTTCTTACTTGCGCGATATCGCATTGCCAGCAGCCTAATTCAAAATCAAATTGAATCAGTCCATCTTGATACAATGCTTTCAGAAACTGGGTGGTAAAAAAAGGATTGCCTTGAGTTTTTTGATATATTAATCTAGAAAGATTATCTGCTATATCTTCTGAAGATTTGAGCGTGTCAGCAATTAATTTATTGACTTGCGATTGACTAAGTGGCGCTAAAGTAATCGTATTAATTGTTGCTTGTGTCTTTTGAATATCGCTCAAGGTCAAAATTAATGGGTGTCCTGGTGAAACTTCGTTATCGCGATATGCACCCATGATGAAAAGATGACCTGTATCAGCCATTAGTAGCTGCATTAACTTGAGCGAGGCTGAATCAGCCCATTGCAAATCATCGAGAAACATCACTAAGGGATGTTCTGCATTGCTAAAGACT
This sequence comes from Aerosakkonema funiforme FACHB-1375, assembly GCF_014696265.1. GTDB lineage: Bacteria > Cyanobacteriota > Cyanobacteriia > Cyanobacteriales > Aerosakkonemataceae > Aerosakkonema > Aerosakkonema funiforme_A. The sequence continues at coordinate 4,045 of NZ_JACJPW010000175.1, forward strand.
TGGGTAAATTTTTGAAATAATAAGTTAAATCTATTTTGCGCCGCCGTTCCTGATAATTCTTCTGCTGCTGGTTGCGAACCAATAATGCGCTCTAATTCAGGAATTACTTCAATGATTACCTGTCCGTTGTCGCCAACAGCAGCTAATATTTTATGTTTCCATTGTTGAATTTGGGCATCGCTTTCGCTCAACAATTGTCCCATTAAATCCCGAAAGGCTTGCACAAAGGCACTGAAGGGAATATTCCGTTGAAATTGGTCGTATTTACCTTTAATAAAGTAGCCCCGTTGTCTAACGATTGGTTTATGCACCTCGTTAACAACGACAGTTTTCCCAATTCCCGAAAACCCAGCTACTAGCATCATTTCGGTTGCGCCATGACTGACTCTTTCAAATGCTTCTAGTAGGGTTTGTACTTCCGCATCTCTGCCATAAAGTTTATCGGGGATGATGAAACGATCGCACAGATCCTGTTGTGCAATTGGAAAAGTTTCAATTTTTCCTTTTGTTTGTAATTGCTGCCAGCATTGTTCTAGATCCCATTTCAGTCCTAATGCGCTTTGATAGCGGTCTTCAGCATTTTTTGCCATTAATTTAGAGACGATTTCTGATAAAACGGCAGGGATTTCTGGATTGATTTCATTCACTAATTTGGGCGGTTTAGCAATGTGACAATGTACTAACTCCATTGGGTCGTTTGATTGAAACGGTAACTCTCCCGTCAGTAATTCATAAAAAGTCACGCCTAATGAATAAAAATCTGTCCGGTAATCAATACCCCGATTCATTCGGCCAGTTTGTTCGGGAGAAATATAAGCTAATGTGCCTTCGAGTACATTGGGGTTGACTAGGGTTTGGGTTTCTCTCGGTAGCAGTGAAGCAATACTAAAGTCGATTAATTTAACTTCTTTAGTGTGGGGATTAATCAAAATGTTGCTGGGTTTGATATCTTTGTGGATTACCCGTTCTCGATACAACAGATTTAGGGCATCGCACAGAATTAGGGCAATAGAGAAAAACTCTGGCAGCAACTGCGCTGGTAATTTTTCTCGCAATTTGAAATAATTAGATAAAGCAACTCCTCCGAAATCTTCCATCACCAAGGCATAACCGTTCTGGTATTTTTCTAAACTATAAGTTTGGATAATTAACGGAGAATTCAGATTTTTAGAAATGGTATATTGATTGCGAAATTGCACTAATTCGCTGAAACTGGGATAGGGGTTTTTCAGGAGTTTGATCGCGACTGGTAGCGAGTCCGCCTCGCGTTCACCGCGATAAACTAAAGTTCTCGAACCGTTATATAATTCTGTTTTGAGTTGATATCCTGTCAGATTCATGATGATTTCCCCGTTACTTACTGGTTTGGTTCTTTGGCTTGAAGTTGTTGCTGATTTGAGAAGATAGCTATGGTTAAATTGGCAGTCGGATGCAGAACTCGGTGCCGCGACCAACTGTTGATTCGACTTCGATACTCCCTTGATGTTTTTCGATGATTATTTTTTCTTTCCCAATGTCAAGAAGATTGAATGTGAGGCGTATTTTTGGTAAATCTCCTATACATTATTCCTGCTATATCGAAATTTTTTGTAATCGTATATCGATCTCGAAATAAGATTGCTTTATTAAACGTGAGTCGCAGTAAGTTATCAATTACAGTTGATGTTTCAGTATTTTGGGATTCTGCAAATAAACGATATACGAGAGTAAAATTACCCGTACAAATTTCTTCTGTTAGAAAATATTTGCCTAACAAGTTATGAGGATAGATTAACATTTCTTTCTTGATTACCTGGATCGATCTCTATTATACAAATATACAAAAAATTTGTGAAAAAGTAGTGAATTTACCTGTTTTATAGGGGATTGCAGGCAAACAATGTACAATTTTAATTGATTACCAAATAGTTATTGAGCTATTTAATGTCGATTATTTACCTGCACCTAATTACGCATTTTTAGTTTTGATTGGCAGATAAATTGTAAATGCAGTACCTTCTCCTGGCTGAGAAGCACAATCGATCGAACCGCCATGTTTTTCCACGACGATTTGGCGGGCGATCGCCAATCCCAATCCCGTCCCTTTCCCCACTGCTTTGGTAGTAAATAAATGGTCGAAAATCTTGCTTTTAACTTCCTCTGACATTCCCCGACCATTATCGGCAATCGCGATTTTTACCTGCTCTTTTTCGGCATACGTAGTAATTGTAATCAGGTTAGGTTTGGCTTTGATTTCTGCAAAGCTTCGACCGATATTTGATTCATCTATAGCATCGATAGCATTCGCAATAATATTCATAAAAACCTGATTTATTTGTCCTGGAAAACACTCGATTCGAGGTAAATCACCATAGTTGGTAATCACTTTAATTGCCGGACGTTGCTCGTTCGTTTTGAGACGATGTTTGAGAATTAAAATAGTGCTATCAATACCTTCATGAAGGTTAAATGGTACTTTGTAATCTTGGTCAGAACGCGAGAAAATGCGGAGTGAAGTGCTGATGTTACGGAGGCGATCGCAACCCAATTGCATCGAATCAATAATTTTGGTCACATCTTCAATAAGATATTCTAGATCGATCTCTTCCGCATGGTCGGCAATTTCGGCAGCAGAGGCTTGGGTGCGATACAAATTTAAATGTTCCACTAAGTCTCGCACCGAGGATTTAGTTCCGTTCAAATTGCCGGAAATAAAGCCAACTGGGTTATTAATTTCATGTGCGACACCAGCAACTAAGTTTCCCAATGCTGACATTTTTTCGCTTTGAATCATTTGCAATTGGGTTTGCTGCAAGTCATGTAAAGCTTGTTCTAGCTGTTGGGAATATTGCTGCGATCGCTCGTACAGTCTCGCATTTTCTAGAGAAATAGCTGCTTGAGCGCTGAGTAAATTTAGTAGTTGCACTCGCTCATTATTAAACGCCCCCATTGCTAAATTATTTTCTAGATACAAAACCCCCAGCAACTTTCCTTGATGTAAAATCGGACTACACAAAATACTCTTGGTTTGTTGTTGCTGAATATATGATTCATTAATTAATTGCGGATGAATTGTAGCATCAGAAATTACTACTGGTTTTAAGGAGCGTTTCACGGTATTAATCAACCCCAATGGGATGTCGATCGACTCTTCAACTGGCTGTCGAGTCGTAACTATGGAAAACCGATCGACCTCGGAATTTTCATCGTTATTTAGCTCCAGTTTTGCTAATCCCCGCACCAGTAAATTACCGGATTCGGAAAGCATTAATACGCACTTATCAGCCCCCGCATTTTCGATCTCGATCGAAAGTAATGATGAAAGTAGTTTTTCCAGTTCGATTTCACCTGAGATAGTTTGGGAAGCTTTGAGAATGGTAGCTAAATCGAGAGAATCAGAGATACTGCTAGAGGAACTGGTCGAAGTTACCTTTGCCGTTGCAAAGACAGTTTCATTAACCGAAAGGGTGGAACGCTTCTGCTGAAGGATGGGTGCTAGCAGTTGTGAGTAGCGAGTTTCCAGATTAAGGCATTGACACCGAGCCATCGGTCGCCATCAGGAATTGATACACTACCCCAGGAACGTTATCTACTAGATGATGGAAGCGGGTTTGGGCAATTTTCAATTCATTTAGCGATCGCTCTAGCTGTTGGGCATATTCCTGAGAACGTTGATAAAGGCGGGCATTTTCTAGAGAAATGGCGGCTTGAGCGCAAAGTAGATTCAGGATTTCTACCCGATCGCTCGTAAATACTCCCGTTGCTAAATTATTTTCTAGATATAAAATGCCTAACAACTTCCCTTGGTGTAAAATTGGGCTGCACAAAACACTTTTAGGTTGCTGACGAATAATATAGGAATCGTTGGCTAAAATTGGCTCTGCTGTCGCATCCACTAGCACCGCAGTCTGCTTGTTGTGCTTGACTTTGTAAATTAGCTTGTGGGGAATTTCTTGACTATCTTCCACCGGAATACTCTGCAATACTACTGGGTTTGTTCCCTGAGTAATTGAGCCTTTAATCAGCAGGTGCGAGTCTTGCCACAGCATTAATACGCATTTATCAGCCCCAGCATTTTCAATGACGATTTCAAGCAACGATGACAGGAGTTTTTCTAGTTCGATTTCGCTGGAGATAGTTTGGGAAGCTTTGAGAATGGTAGCTAAATCTAAAGCCACAGAAGCACTACTACTGGATGTAGCGGAACTCGTGTAGGTGACATTTCCCAAAGCAGATATAGTTTCGTGAGTTGAGATAGTCAAACGAGTTTGCTGTAATATGGGAGCGAGTAATTGGGGATAGCGTTGTTCTAAATCTGCTACTTTCGCTTTTGCTCCCCAACGGGCATAACCATAATATGCTTCCTGCATATAACCTGCGGCAACTTTCTCTTTTCCCCAAGCAAGGTAAAATTTGGCGGCTAATTCGTTGGCTAAAGCTTCTTCTTGGATATACCCATTGGCTTTAGCACCGGAAATAGCGCGATCGTAGTAATCTGCGGCTGCATAATTTTGACCCCACACCTGTTGCTTTTCTGCCTCGATTAAATCCACCTTATGTTGGTGATTCATGGGTGCCTGATATGCAAATTGAGCCAGAGTCGTTTGATGGGTTTGGGCAATTGTCAGAATTTCACTTTGCTCCTGTTCTGATTGACTCGGTAAGTATGTCAAATGAGTCAGGGCTGCATAAAAATAGAAAATAGGTACAAAAAATGAGCCTGATACTGCCACTATGTGCGACTGTGCTTGAGCCACATAATTAATTGCATCTCGATAATCACCAAAATAGTAAGCCAGCAATAACTTATAGATATATGCTTCAGCGATAGCTGTTCCATCCCGATCCTGCTGGTGCTGAGGCAGCATCACTGTTTCATTGTAAAAATTTCCAGTTAAACAATGTGGTTGACTAACTATCTCAATAAAATTTTCTGCTGTTTGTTGTCCCAAATTTATATAAGCTTGAGCAGAATATTGTTTAACCTGAGCTAAAGCTACACTATAGATAGCCATATCTTTGACAAAATCACTCAATTCTCCACCGCTAAAAAATCGAGAATTGCTGTGGGTAGCCAAGGAAAAGCCAGCGTGCATAAAATCACCAGTTTCTATCCCTGCATCGAAAGCTATTTTCAAGGTTTGGATTGAGTTATTCAATGGCTCTTTATGGGGTTGGATAAAGTTGCCAAATAGAAACATAACGATGGGCTTAATCTCTGGGGTGTTAAACTTTTCCAGTAAATTTAAAGCAACTTTGCCAAAAGCATAGCCTGTAGCTGGATCTGCTAAGAAGGCAGACATTACTAGTCCGTGCAGGGCATACCCGATAGTTGATGATACTGTATTCCCTGATTGCAGAGATAGACTGACCATCTGAGAACTTAGCAAGGGTAATAAACCAGGCATACCCTGAATCACTGGTGAAAATAAGATACCCATAATGTGCATTGCCGCCTGGGTAATACCATCATTAGTGACTGGTAAATCGACCAATGTTTCTACTGGAATATTTTCCAACTGGGTACTGAGGGTTTGTAGGGCTTTACCAATCTCGGTTTCATTCGCTTCTTCGGGTAGTTCAACTCCCAATTGGCATAAAGCTGTTCTGCCCACAGCGATCGCTTCTAAGACATGACTTTGTAAAGTTTTGGCAGCTATTTGAATTTCGTAAATTTTTACACGATCGAGAACTGTTTGCGCTTGCTGCAATACCAATGCTGCTTGCTGTTCCATCCCCTGAAAGTCGCCATTCAAATAACTGACTTCGGTAGATGTAAGATACAGATTTAAAGTCAATTCATATTGCTCTTGCCAACAGTTGCTTTCTAATAGATTAATTCCTATTTGTAAATAAGTTCTTGCTGCTGGATAGGCTGTAGAATTTCTCGCCTTAACTCCGGCTTGCAAATTGAGTTGAGCTAATTTTTGGCGATCGCTTGGTTGACTAATTAGGCATTTTCCTAAATTCAAATGCCCAACAATATCAAACAATTTTTCCTGCTTTTCTATTTCTGAATAATTCCTTAGTAGTAATTCTCCAATATTGAGATGAGTTGAGGTTTTCTGCTCATCGGAAATCAAAGAATAAGCTGCTTGTTGAACGCGATCGTGTATAAATTTGTAGCCAACAATCTGTAGATTTTCTGATAATTTTACAAAAGTTTTTTGACCAACATAAAACTTATAAACATTACCAATTGGGACAATCAACCCTTCTTGTAATGCTTTCCATAAACAAGCTGCTGTCTCAATTTCGGATTGTTCAGAAACAATTGCTAAAGTGGCTAAATCAAAAGAGTTACCAATACAAGCAGCCAGTTTGATGACTTCTTGAGTTGATGGCGGCAGTTTCCGCAATTGCAGACTCATAAAAGTTACAACGTCATCTGTAACTGATTGCATTGTCACTTCGGAAATATCGCATTGCCAACAGCCTAATTCAAAATCAAATTTAATCAGTCCATCTTGATGTAATGCTTTGAGAAACTGGGTAGCAAAAAATGGATTCCCTTGAGTTTTCTGATAGATTAATCCAGAAAGATTCTCTGCTAAATCTTCTGGACATTTGAGGGTGTCAGCCACTAATTTATTGACTTCTACCTTACTTAACGGTGCTAAAGTAATCGTATTAATTGTCGCTCGTGCCTTTTGAATATCGCTCAAAGTCAACATTAATGGATGTCCTGGGTAGACTTCGTTATCGCGGTAGGCACCAATGATGAAAAGATAACCCGTATCAGCCATTAATAGCTGCATTAAATTCAGAGAAGCTAAATCTGCCCATTGCAAATCATCTAAAAATATCACCAAGGGATGTTCTTTAGTTGTAAAAACTTGGGTGAATTTTTGAAATAATAAGTTAAAGCGATTTTGCGCCGCCGTTCCTGATAATTCTACGGCTGGCGGTTGTTGGCCAATAATGTTTTCTAATTCGGGAATTACTTCAATAATTACTTGCCCGTTTTCACCAACCGCCTCTAATATTTTATGCTTCCATTGTGCTATTTGGACATCGCTTTCGCTCAACAATTGTCCCATTAAATCCCGAAAGGCTTGCACAAAGGCACTGAAGGGAATATTCCGTTGAAATTGGTCGTATTTACCTTTAATAAAGTAGCCCCGTTGTCTAACGATTGGTTTATGCACCTCGTTAACAACGACAGTTTTCCCAATTCCCGAAAACCCAGCTACTAGCATCATTTCGGTGACACCCTGACTGACTCTTTCAAATGCTTCTAGTAGGGTTTGAACTTCCGCATCTCTGCCATAAAGTTTATCGGGGATGAGGAAGCGATCGCACAAATCCCGTTGGGCAATGGGAAAAGTTTCAATTTTTCCTTTTGTTTTTAATTGCTGCCAGCATTGTTCCAAATCCCATTTCAGCCCTAATGCACTTTGATAGCGGTCTTCGGCATTTTTTGCCATTAATTTAGAGACGATTTCTGATAAAACTGCTGGAATTTCTGGATTGATTTCATGCACTAATTTGGGCGGTTTAGCAATGTGACAATGGACTAACTCCATCGGTTCGTTTGCTTGAAACGGTAACTCTCCAGTTAGTATTTCGTAAAAAGTTACACCTAATGAATAAAAATCTGTTCGGTAATCAATGCCCCGATTCATTCGACCAGTTTGTTCGGGAGAAATATAAGCTAATGTGCCTTCGAGTACATTGGGGTTGACTAGGGTTTGGGTTTCTCTCGGTAATAATGAGGCAATACTGAAGTCGATTAATTTAACTTCTTTGGTGTGGGGATTAATCAAAATGTTGCTGGGTTTGATATCTTTATGGATTACCCGTTCTCGATACAACAGATTTAGGGCATCGCACAGAATTAGGGCAATAGAGAAAAACTCTGGCAGCAACTGCGCTGGTAATTTTTCTCGCAATTTGAAATAATTAGATAAAGCAACTCCTCC
>NZ_JACJPW010000176.1 GCF_014696265.1 Aerosakkonema funiforme FACHB-1375
CTATGTAACCGTTGGTTTTTGACTGCCTGCCCTTTAGGGGGCAGGCAGTCAAAAACCAATATTATAAAGGCTTTGGCAATTTTTGGAGATGTCTAGTGGACTTTTATCCCTAAAAATGCTGATGTATTCTTAGCAGCGCAGCAGACTATGTTAATTAATCTGACTGGTATTGTGACAGCACATCCTACAGGGGAGGCTAATCTCTATCTCCGCTATCGGTATCTTCCGGGTTATAAAGATGGGCAATTTACTTGTCAGATTGAAAAAGCGCCTTTAGTTTTTGATGATAAAAAGGTGGGTATTGGTAAAACTAATCCAGCAAATATTTTAGGTGTAAGCAATGATATTACCTTGGACGGTAATCTGAATTTTGGCTCAGAAACAAGACAAATGATTAATTTATGGAAAAGTGAATACGCGATCGGTGTACAAAGCGGTACATTCTATTCCCGATCATCTAAAAACTTTGCTTGGTATAAAGGTGGTACTCATGATAATGAGCTATTAAATCCAGGTGGCGGCACAGTACAGATGGTGATAAAAGACAATGGTAATGTAGGTATTGGTACTGATTCTCCTTCAGTTAAGTTAGATATCAATGGGGATACCAATATAACAGGATCTCTTAATTTTGGCTCAACCCAAAGACAGATGATTAATTTATATACAACCAGTGCTGGAATTCAATATGGAATTGGAACACAGCGTAAGACAGCCTATTTCCGAACATCAGAACACTTTGCTTGGTATAAACTTGGTAGTCATAATGATGATGAATTACAAGCAGGTGATGGCGGCACAGTACAGATGGTGATCAAAGACAATGGTAATGTCGGTATTGGTACTGATTCTCCTTCCGCTAAGTTAGATGTAAAAGGACGTATTAAAGATATCACTGGATATTTAGTACCAGTAGGAACCATCGTTCCCTATGCTGGTTCAACTGCTCCTGACGGATGGTTTCTGTGTAATGGCGAATCATTTGACGATAATATATATCCAGAATTAAAACAGGTGCTTGGAAAAAATCAAGTTCCCAATTTAAGTAATAAATTTATCGTCGGTGTTGGAAATGGCTATTCTCTTGGCGATACAGGTGGAGAAGAAAAGCATCAATTAACAATAGATGAAATGCCAAGGCATAATCATGAAAATGGCGACTTTAAATGGCTTTTAGAAAGACCTGGTACTAGCACTTATAAGGGTGGTGTCGATAGCGATCAACATGAGCCACGACTAACAACCTGTCGTGAGATTCAACCACAAGGAGGAGGTGTAGCTCACGAAAACCGACCTCCTTATTATGCACTCAATTACATCATTAAAGCATAATTGGACATTTGTTAGGTAAGTGTCTAGTAGTCCCGTAGGGTGTGCCTAGTAGATAACTTGTAACCTTGAGAAATAATTGAAAATATGCCCACCAATTTTACCTTAAGTCAAGGTGGGCAAGACAGAAAAGTTATCTTACTCATCGACATTTTTAAGTGCTTGCCCACCCCAATCAATTTTTCTCAAAATTGTACAAATTTTAACCATATTTAGGAGAAAAAATTATGCCAAATATCAATGCAGATATCGTAGCAGGTCTTGAAACAACACAGCAATTTATTGACTTAGTTGGACTCGAATTAGGTCTGGCGGACGATGATAGTTTAAACTCCATTGGTGTTTTTACCCTTGATGCAGCCAGCGTGACGATTGATGGTGAAAACTATTCCTTTGAGTTGGGAGTAACTATCGCAGTTGACCACGATGAAGAAGGAGAAGCTACTCAAGAACTAAGTGGAACACTTACTATTGATGTTACAAAACAGAATCAAATATATAAAGCTGTATACAAAGGTCAAATCACCATCCCGACTTCCGATACAGATAATCTGATCTTTGATATACAATATCAAGCAAAAACCGAAGTTGGTCAAACTACAAAATTAATTGTAGGACAATTAAATACTAAACTAGAACAAAATATAGGTAATGTCAATTTCGCTGATTTATTCAGTAAAATTTCGCCAGAATTAGGAAACTTAGTTCCAGAGGAATTATTAGACGGATTTAGCCTGAATCAAAACTTGTTATTTGTGATTAAAGTTTCCGATACATCTACTACACCGACGAAGAAAAAAATGATCTTTGGCATTGGCTTTAATAACAATATTGGCTTTAATAACAATATAGCCTTTAGTGAAATTCCTCTAATTTCTAATCAGTTACCTGCTGATATTTTGACAAGTCAATTTACTATTGAATTAATACTTTCTCTACAAAAGTTCGAGCAAAAAGAACTGAAAACCATCAACGGTTTTCTGCAAGAACTAGGAGCGGGAATTAAAATACAACCCCCAAGTTCCAGCGCCAATGAGCTTAATCGGGGCGCTAGTATCGCCGCCTATTTTAACATAGGAGGGTATATCAGAGCTTGGTTAACACCCTTAAAGCGCCGCACAGGTAGCGGTAGCATTACAGGTAGCGGTAGCATTAGTCCCAGTCCGGCTCCTTCTGGTGCTAGTTTAGCGGCAAGCAGACAATTTTCATCACAGAGTCCTATTGCTAGTCCGACTTCCGAACAGCCCATTGTTGTCAAATCATCACTCACAGCAACAATATGCCAAAGATTGCAGAGCCTTTTAAAATGGCTAAAAGCCAAATTTGGGATACAGTCGGATACTTTACCCCAAACTGAAGAATTTTCATTAAAACCACAGGCTGAAATCTGGAATCCTGGTAGCCGTAGTTTCGCTCAAAGTGAAGAATTGCCAGTAAAGCAGCGTACTGCAATCAGGAATATTGGTACCCGTTTAGCGCCTAGTGGAGAATTTCGACTGGTTGCTTCCCCTAGAACTACCACACCGGAAGAAGATACCCCTATTACGATTGCTGATAACGGTGCATGGTTAACGGTGCAAAAATCCTTTGGGACAATTCACTTAGAAAAAGTTGGATTGATTTACAAAACAGGAGAAATTCATCTCACTCCTCAATTTATCGTTCAAGTATCTGATTTTTCTTTAGTTCTAAATGGACTTTCGATCAGCACTCCCCTCACCAATTTTAACCCCCAATTTAATCTGGATGGCTTTGGTTTAACCTACGAAAAGAACAGCTTAAATATTGCGGGTGCATTCCTCCGCAAAGAAAGAGCAGACTATGAAGAATACTTAGGAATGGTAACACTGGGAATGCAAACCAAAGGCAGTGGTGGAAAACAAAAATCCCTTTCCTTATCTGCTGTGGGTGCTTATGCTTATTATGGTAATGAACCATCCCTATTCCTGTATCTTGCTGTAGATTATCCTTTGGGTGGCCCTCCAGAAATATTTGTGACCGGATTGGCAGGAGGTTTTGGCTACAACCGTGACTTGATTGTACCTCCCTTGGGCGAAATTACTGAATTTCCTTTAGTAGCCCAAGCGCTTAGTGGTGTGGGCGATTTGAGCGGAGATCCGGGAGAGATTATTAATGAACAAATCGAGAGTTTAAGTAGATATATTCCCATTTCTCTTGACGCAGGTTTTTTAGCTATTGGAATCAAATTTACCACTTATAAATTACTCGATAGCTTTGCCTTGTTAACCCTAGCGCTCAGTGAAAATAACTTTGAACTCAATTTAATTGGTATTTCTACGTTAGTAGTTCCCCCATCAACTTCTTCTAGCATCGACCCAGTAGCGGTAGTACAATTAGCCCTACAAGCACGGTTTAGTCTTGCAGAAGGACTGCTCTTAGTTCAAGCAGAACTCACCCCAAACTCTTATATTCTGTCTCAAAAATGTCATTTAACCGGGGGTTTTGCTGCTGCTTTCTGGTTTGCTGGGGAACATGAAGGAGATTTTGTCATTACTTTAGGCGGTTATCATCCCAGTTTTAAGGTTCCCACTCATTATCCCACTGTACCCCGTTTAGGTTTTAATTGGCAGTTGGATAGTCATACTTCGATTACTGGAGAAGGCTATTTTGCTTTGTGTTCCCATGCAGTAATGGCGGGAGGATCGCTTAGTTTTCGTTATAAGAGTGGTTCGGTTCATGCTTTTTTTGAAGTGGGGGCTGACTTCCTCATCTGTTGGAAACCTTACTATTACGATATTAGCGCCCGAATCAGGATTAGTGGTGGGATTGGTATTATCAGTATCAGTCTGGGAGTTGAATTACATCTCTGGGGACCGGAACTGGGAGGCAAAGCTAAAATCGATCTTTGGATCGCTTCAGCTACAGTTAAATTCGGCGATCAAGGTTCCCGCGATCCACTTCCTATTGCTTGGGATGAGTTCAAATCTTCATTCTTACCTCAAGATACAGAAATTTGTAGCATTGCTGCTAGTAAGGGCTTAGTTAAGCAAATAACGCGAGGGGAAGAGGAAATCTGGATTATCAATCCTAAAACCTTGGAATTGGTGACAGATAGCTTTATTCCCTCGAAAAAAGCCTTTACTTGGGAAAAAGAGGAATCCATCGAGACTAATACAGGTTTTGCTATTAATCCGATGGGTATTAATAGTGATGAGTTAGAGACAACTCATAAGGTCACAATTAGTAAAGATGGAAATTCTGAAGATGCTAAAGCCAAGTTTAGCTTTGCACCTGTCACCAAAGCAGCGCCTACTGCAATTTGGGGAAAACCAAATCTGACAGATAAAGGGCGCTTAAAATTGCCTGAAGTGAATGGACAGCAATTTGAAAATGGCGTTTTCTCTGGTTTTCGTATTATTCCTGCCGAGTCGCCTAAAGCGGGTGAAAGCAACTCGATTGGGGTTGAACATTTACAGAATGAAACCTCACTCATTGACGATCGTTATAGTTGGCAAACTTTAGAAAAATTTGTGGCCAGTCCAGATTATACAGAGGAAATCGAAAAACGCGATCGCATTCGGGAAACTATCACAACTAACTCACAACGGGATGCGTTATTGCAAGCATTAGGATTTGCTCCAAGTCAAGTGCAAATTGATAGTGCGATCGCTGATAGTTTTGTTTTTGCTCCCCAAGTTAAATAAAACCCTAAATGTGGGAAAGTTTTCAACTACACTCACAGACTGAAATCTTCTCCCACATTTCATCATTGCCATCAACGATTAATCCTAAAAAAGGAGTCATTTTATGTCTAATACCACCGGAACAGTTAAATTTATTCAGTTTCATCAACCGCCTCTAGAAAGTGGAGAATACCAGATTAAAATTGAGCAAACAATTAAAAGTAACGATAAAATTCCCTCACAAACTTTTACCCGCGAACTTACTTTTGCCGTCACGGGAGAACGTTTTGGGCCTCTCTCTCCTGAAGATATTTATGCCGTTTTTCCTCCATCCGATAGCTTAGGAGAACATTCTAATGTACTGCCCCATATTACGGTTAAACGGAGTACCCTTCCTTGGGAACGTTACCCCGGTGAAAATGATCAAAATTTGCCTTGGTTAGTCTTACTTTTATTCCGAGAAACAGACTTTGAACATGAGTTCGATCGACCCAAACCAAAAAGCATTACCCTTCAACAATTAATCGCAGGGGAAGCTAACATTAAATTTCCTAACATTACACTTGAAGTCGGACAAAAAGGGACGGAACAAGTCACCGTAATTGATGTTAAAAAGAAATATCTAAAAGATATTTTACCTACCAACGCAGACCTGGCTTATCTTGCTCACGTTCGCAAATTAGAAGACGCAACCCGTAACTTTTCTGGGGATGAATTTGCCACGATTATTTGTAATCGTCTCCCAGAACCTAATGGGATCAGTACAGTGCATTTAGTATCTATAGAAGGACGTTATATAGATGCAGATAATTTTGATTATATGGGAGCGGTAGATGAGGATTTAATCCGCTTTGTTAGTTTAGCTAATTGGAGTTTTGCTTGTGTAGATCCCGAACAAAGTTTTAGCCAATTAGTCCAGAAACTTAACCGTAATCCTAGTTTCCCCAGACTTCCTCAAACTGAGAATCAAGAAGCAGAAAAATTCCTAGCAATGGGTTACATTCCCTTACCTCATTCTCTAAGACAGGGAAGTCAGACGATCTCTTGGTATCGCAGTCCTTTAATCCCGGGGATGAACGAGGAAACCTACAATTTTCCTGTCAAAGCATCGGATGAATTATTGCGTTATGATTCTACTTTAGGACTCTTTGATACTTCATACGCTGCTGCTTGGCAATTAGGGCGAATGTTGACTCTACAAAACCAAGGATTAGCCATTGAATTATTTAACTGGAAACGAGAAAACGCCCAAAATCTCAAACAATTAGAAGATAATGTCATTAATAATTTACCCTTGCGCTCTCGACAAATTCGACCAGCACAATCAATCCCAGAGAAAATAGAAAAATGGTTTAAAGGATTAGAGTTATTGCAGGGAATCCCGTTTAATTATTTAGTTCCCGACGAAGGGTTACTCCCCATTGAATCAATTCGTTTCTTTTGGGTAGATTCTTTATGGGTAGACTGCTTACAAGATGGTGCTTTTAGCATTGGTCGAGTTACTGAAAACAGTGTAGAAGAAGATCGAAAAATCCGTTCAACTCGTCGTGGTTTTACTCGCGGTATAGAGCAGAAAATTACTGGCATTATCATGCGATCGCAAGTTGTCTCTGGTTGGCCTAATTTACTGATTGATGGTTATGATAAAGCCGTCGCAAATGTAGATTCTATTGACCAAACTCAAGTCAACCTTTTATCCCTATTACGGATGGAAAAATTAGCCAAAGATGTGTTAATTTGTCTGTTTGAAGGAGAGGTCAAAACCGTTGATATTCACCTGCAACCAGAAGGGATGCACTTTGGCTTAGATGCACCGACAAAACAGTCTCCTGAATGGTCAAAAAATTTAAGAAATATTAACGGCGAAGCGACTGACATTTTAATTTCACCGATTCCTTGGAATAATGAACAAAAAGAGGTGATAAATTTAGAAGGACTAGCGACAAAAATCCAAGAAAAGTTACCAGATATCGGTGAATTTACTTCCGGTCAATTTGCTTTACAAATGATTGAGGGAGTCCAAAAAGTCAGGTTTGTAATTAACGAGTGAAGCTTCGATCTTTTTTGCTTACTTTAGCTTCAGCCTCAAACTTCTGTTGGGGTCGTGCGCCTACGGCGCACCCCCCGAACTTTTACAGACAAGCGAAATTTTTACGAAAGATTAATAATTTACTTTTAGCAACATTATCAACAAAGATAATCTAAATTTAGATTGTTGATTAAAAATGTGGTTAATGGATATAAATAGGATGACATTTAATAGATCTAACTCATTGGTATATAGAATGTCAAAGCTGTGTTTCCATAAACTTTTTGGCGGCAAATTTTGACAGATAAAATGCCGTCATTTAGGCTGCGATCGGGACTGTGTTCTACTGCTAGTTCGCCGTCTTCATCTAATAGTTGATATTGGGCGATCGCCTCTATTACCGAATCATACAAATCGCTAGCATAAGGGGGATCGAAATAAATGCGATCGAACTTTTCTGCTGACAGGGTTTTCAATCGCTGCACAACATCTCCTCGCAATACCTCAAAAGTTTGTCCGGCTTGTGCTACCTGTTGCCAGTTTTGTTGGATAATCGAACAAGCGCGACTGGATTTTTCAATTCCCACCACGTAACTTGCACCTCGACACAAAGCTTCCGCACCCATAGAACCGCTACCCGCGCACAAATCCAGCCAGCGACAGCCTTCTATTGTTCCCTGCCAAATATTAAAGACTGCCTCCCGCACCCGTGCTAAAGTAGGTCGAGTGGCTTGACCCGGTAAGGTTTTCAGTAGACGATTGCCGTAGATTCTCAAACTCATAGTAAAAAAGGAAAACAATATTAATATTTGCTGCCCAACTCGGACTAAGGTTAAATATTTTATTGATCAGGAAATGACAAATCGATCGGGAGAGATTTATGACTCAGACATACATTGTCAAAAAAGGTGAAACTTTGGCAGATATAGCCGAGATGTTCTACGGAACTCGCAATTGGAAACCAATTTACGATGCCAATCGGAATGTAATTGGGCCAAACCCTAACGCGATCGTACCAGATCGACAACTTCTCATTCCCGACTTGTACACTGTCCAAACTGGAGACACCCTCGCACGAATAGCCAAAAGTTACTACGGAAATCCCTATGACTGGCCGCGCATCTATAAGGCAAATCGCGATCTAATTGGGAACGACCCTAAGAAAATTATTCCCGGACAGTTACTTGTAATTCCCGGTTAGGGTGTCCCTCACGTATTCGCGGGATGATACGAAACCCGGTTTCTCTTCTTGAGGAAACATTATTAGCAGGAGTTGATATTTAGTCAAAAGAAACATTTTTTTACTCCTGCTGTTTCCACTAAGCCAGAACCGGAGTTTGCACTTGCGCCACAAAATTAGAGAGTATTTGCAGTCCGGTGGTGGAAGATTTTTCGGGGTGAAATTGCACTGCCATTAGGTTATCGCGTGCGATCGCAGCTGTCACTGTTTGTGTACCATGAGTTACACTAGCGGCGCAGACTTTGGGGTCAATCGGATCGACGTAATAGGAGTGGACAAAATAAACCCAAGGGTGAGATGATAAGTTTTGCCACAGCGATGCGTTTGCTTGGGTAATCTCCAGTTGATTCCAACCCATATGCGGTATAGTCAGTCCGGGTTCGCTGCGAAACCGCCGTACCACACCGGGAATAATGCTTAAGCCTGGTTCTTTGCCTTCTTCGCTACGATCGAATAAAATTTGCAAACCCAGACAAATGCCTAAAAAAGGTTTCCCGGAAGCAATGGCGTCTTTGATCGGTTCTACCAGATCGCGCGATCGCAATTGTTGCACAGCTGGGTCAAAAGATCCCACCCCCGGTAACACAACTGCATCCGCCTGCGCGATATCTGCTGGTGAATCCGTTATCTTAGGAGTTGCACCCGCTTTTTCCAACCCTTTGCAGACGGAGTGCAGATTCCCCATGTCATAATCCACAATAGCGATAACTGACATTTGACCCCTCCCCTTATTGTGTGCCGATCGCTGTCTTTATTTTACTTCTCTATGTCTAAAAAAATCCTGCTGACATCTTTTACTACTTGGCTGCCCCATCAAAAGTCTAATTCATCCGATAATTTATTAATAGAAATTGCCCAAACGGGACAAAATAATCCTTCTCTTGCTACATCGCATTCTTTAACTTTTTTAAGGCATTTACCAGTAGATGTAGAGAAGGCAAGCAGCCGTGCGATCGCGCAAATAGACTTACTCCAACCCGATATTATTATCTGTTGCGGTATGGCAGAAAAACGCCGAATACTCACCGTAGAATCTAATGCTAGCTTGGGTAATCATCTCATCGAAACTTGGGTCGATGTCCCTAAATTAATCTCAGATTTAAAGGTAACCGAAATTAGCCACGAAGCTGGTAAGTTTGTCTGTGAAGCACTTTATTATTCTGCCTTGAAATATCTGCGCGATCGCCAACTTAACAGCCGCTGTGTTTTCGTTCACGTTCCTATTATAACCCCAGATAATTTATCCGATATCAGGGCAGATTTTTCAGAAATTATCAACAGGTTAGCAATTTGAAAATAAAATAACATTCCTTACTTAAACTGTAACCACTTCCTTAACAACAGCTTTTGGAACTTCTTCCTTATCGGAAACAGAGATATTTTCGCCGAGCTTTTTCGGCCAAATATGAAAACCGCCCTGGTAGTAGGGTGGAATTACCCAAGTACCCCAAATGCCGTTTTGGTCAACATAACCGTCGTAGAAAACAGTATGAGAGGGATAACCTTTATTCATCCAACAGCGCAGTTTTTCCTTATCGTAATTTCCCCGCCAAGTAAAGCGGTTAACATCGTCAATACCGCTACCCCTAACGCTTCCCTTTTTAAAAGTAAGGGTAAAAGACATCATGTGCTTACGAGCGTTTGGGCCAAATTCATGGGTGTAAAACCCTTCCCACTCCCCACTTGGAAATAAGGAATGAGTTTCCAGATTTTGTTCTGCTTTAAGCGAGTCGTCCCTGTCTTTTTTCATAGCCACAATCGGGCAATTTGTCTTTTCTAATCTAATCCCTCACACTCCCAAGCGGCAATAGTTAATAATCCGCTCAAAAATCTCAAATTATTGCTCATACTCAACATACATCTTCCATAAGGGAGAAACATTTTTGCCAATCTTTCTAGCGCTGGATCGTACTATGTCTGCACAAATGCTTCTCCCCTACTCCATCTCTCGGAGTTAAAAATTTTTACGTCCCAAAACCCTTACCTTCTTTCTTTTTAACCTTAGACTTTGAATTCGATTTATTAACTTCCGCTACGGCTTCTTCAAACAGATTGTGTAAATGTAAAGGGACGCTGGCAATTTCTGGTAACTCAGGTTCCAGCGGTTTATTAAATTCCTGAAGCACAGAATCTAAATCGGTTGTCAGATTAAAATTAGGACGACCCAAAATTGTTTGCAATGCCTTTTCTAACTGGCGTGGATACTGTTGGGCCAAATGATGCCACACGAAGACATTAATTGTAGGTTCTTCCAAATAGTAGCGAACCAATTTTTCTGCATTAGGAATACTCTGCCAGTCTTCTGCTTCCAGAATTTGCTTGAACTTAGTGTAGGTTGGTAGCAACATTTGTCCCCAGCGAGT
The DNA here is from genome assembly GCF_014696265.1 of Aerosakkonema funiforme FACHB-1375. GTDB lineage: Bacteria > Cyanobacteriota > Cyanobacteriia > Cyanobacteriales > Aerosakkonemataceae > Aerosakkonema > Aerosakkonema funiforme_A. The sequence goes on from NZ_JACJPW010000176.1 coordinate 10,606, forward strand.
ATGAGCCAGAACAGTCACCTGTTCGGCTTTTTTCAGATTGTCAGGTAACTCAACTTTAGGCGTTACCATTTTGCTGTTTCCCTTACTGCCAAATAGCTGAGCGACTGTTTTTGAGTCAGCACCCGCTTCTTCTGCCGCAGCTTTAATTTCTGCTTGTGAAATGCCAGCTTCATCAGCTATTTCTTCCAGAGATTTCGATTCATTAATGCCTGCTTCTGCCAGTCGTCGTTTAGTTATTACTTCTTGAAATTCAGTCAGCTTTTTGTTAAGCTGATACCCAGGTATAGTGACTTCATTGCTCCCAAAAAAATCAATAAAATCCTGGTGATATTGCTCGACAGACTGCCAGGCTTGCTCAAGCAAATCTGGCGCATCCCTGTAAAGATGTTTCTTGTGATTTTGCTTAAAGTTACCAATTGCTACTGCCAATTTAGGTTTGCCTAAATTACCCATTGGCAAACAAGGCCCAGAAAACATCCAGTAGCTATCGGTAACCGGAGAAATCCGGGTCAGTAAAATTTCACCTTGTTTAAAAGAAGCCATTTCCTCTTGCGTGCGAGTATCATTTGGCTTCACTATGTAATGTTTGGCTGTGAGCCAGTTCATTAGCTCAAAGCCATCTGGTAAAATTTGATTAACGGCAAATAAACCAAGAAAGCTGTGTCGCCAGTTGTTGAGGAGAGTGCGATCGCTTTGAGATAATTCTGGCTGACTTTCCAAAAACAAATCCAGCGGCGTCTTATCCCCGACTTTCCCCTCACATAAAAAACTATCAATCAGCAGCTTTTTCTCGAAAGCCGCATCATAGCGATTATTTTGAGATTTTGCATTAGCGGCGAAGTAAGACTCCAGCGCAACTGCCAATTCCCCTTCAGCGTCAAGGACAAAATCAATTAAATCCTGTTTAAGTTGACGCGATCGATCTAATATGGCATCCACAAGCTCACCTCTGATTCCACTCTTCTAGGGTAATCGACACTAAGGTCAACAATGAAAAATTTGCTCTAAATATATCTGCCGACTCAATTTGACAATTTATTCCCAACGATGTAGCAAACATACCAGATTTTTTCAAAAAGCCGCGTCCTTTGGGAACGGAAAAGAGAGTGCAGGCTGTAGCTTGTGCGATCGATTATCTAAATTATTAGTATATTACACAAACAAAAACAAAATATTACTCCTTGATTAAGGGAGTAATATTTTGCTTTGATAATTAACCTGGCACCGAGCTATTTTCCCAGGCAGTGACCCACCAAGTATCTTCGCCGCAGCAGCGTTTCACCTCCGAGTTCGGGATGGAGTCGGTGTGGTTCCACCGCGCCAG
>NZ_JACJPW010000177.1 GCF_014696265.1 Aerosakkonema funiforme FACHB-1375
ACTCCCCCGCTCCCCCACTCCCCCACTCCCTCTTTCTAGTCCTTAGTGCCTTGCAACTTAATGATATTATCTAACGCTCTTTGGTAATCATCAGTTATGCCTTGTGCCTGATAGAGTTGTGCGGCTTTCTGAAAATCTTGAATGGCGGCGGGGTAATCTCTATAGGCACAGCGACAATGGGCCAGATTGTAGTAGGCATCTGCATAGTAAGGATTAATTTCAATAGCTTTGTGATAATCTGCGATCGCAGCTTCGCAATCGGTCATTTCAGCCATAACAATACCTCGGTTGTTGTAAGCTGCGGCATAGTTGGGATCTAGCTCGATCGCTTGCGTAAAATCTTCGATCGCACCCATTTGCGCTCCGATTCGATAGCGAATAATACCCCGGTTGTAGTAGACTTGGGGGTCGTCGGGGTTGAGTTTTATGACTTCGTTGTAATCGACGATCGCTCCTTCAAAGTCTCCGAGTTTGGCGCGGACATTGCCCCGATTGTTATAGGCTGAGGCATAGTTGGGGTCGATCGCAATCGCTTTGTTATAGTCTGCGATCGCTTTTTCCATCCCCTTGCCAACATCGCCGGAGTTTTGGCCTAAGTAATAGAGGACAGAACCTCGGCTGTTGTAAGCTAGGGCACTCTTTGGGTCGAGTTCGATCGCCCGATTGTAATCTGCCAGCGCTGCTTCGTAGTTTCCCAACCTCATGTACGCAGCGCCTCGGTTATGATAAGCACCCGCGTTATTCGGGTCGAGTTCGATCGCCCGGTTGTAATCTATCAGTGCTGCATCATAGTTTCCCAGCCCCATGTAGGCAGTACCTCGGTTGTGGTAGGCAGCTGGATTATTCGGGTCGAGTTGTATCGCCCGATGGGAATCTGCCAGCGCGGTGCGATAGTCGTCCAGCTGAACGCGGACAATCCACTGGATGCGGTCAGCACTTACACTGCGGTCTTCCAGGCTCTTTGCTTGAATGTCAATTGTTCCGGGCCGATTTTGTGGTTGGTGATACATGACTTGAATAAAAATTGGTATTTGAGCAACTCTCAGTTCAAGAGAACTCAGGGGGCTGCTCTTTCCGGCTACCCGATCGAACTTTACAGCAGATTTTCTGTACCGATATACAAGTATCCTAATTGACGAGCTATTTTCGCCTTGGCGATTCTTTCAGTCAAGTCTTCCAACATGGTTAGTCACCCTGAGCAACTGACATTAGTATGCCGTGAACTACCCACACTGACCTTGCGGTAAAGTGTGGGCTTCCTGCCCAACAGAAAGCGTAGTAGTGGATTTCTTGCGTCCTCCCTTACTAAGGCTTACATCTGGGCGACAGGCTTTATCCCCCGTTCCAGAGGTCAAAATTCGTAGTCCCTCGTCTCTAAGGTTGATTGCTGCGTTGATATCCCTGTCATGTTTAGTTTCGCAATTCTCGCAAGTCCAAAACCTTATATTTAGCGGCAAACTACTGACTTGATTAAGGCAAACATGACAGGTTTTAGAACTAGCAAAGAATCTATCCACTTCTCGGTAAACTTTCCCTTCTCGTTCTGCCTTATATTTGAGCATTGTGCAAAACATCCCCCATCCAACTTGGTGAATAGCTTTGGAGAGTTTATGATTCTGCATCATGCCTTTAATGCTGAGGTTTTCCACACAAATAACTTGGTTTTCGTTAACTATCCTACGCGATAGCTTGTGTAGGAAATCTTCACGGCAGTTAGTTATCTTTCTGTGAACTCTAGAAACTTTCTTTCTGGCTTTAATCCGTTTGTTAGAACCTTTTTGTTTCCTAAATAATTGCTGCTGTTTAACTTTTAAATTCTTCTCATATTTGTTGAGTATTCTAGGATTATCAAATTTCGACCCATCACTGGTAACGGCAAAGTGGGTTAATCCCAGATCGATACCAATTGCTTTTCCTTCTCTGCTTGTAGAAGGCTTTTCTTTACCGTCATCAAACAGAATAGCTGCAAAATATTGGTTAGAGCAGTTTTTGGATACAGTTACAGTCTTAACTTTACCCTCAATTGATCTATGGATGACCGCTGTGACATCTCCTATTTTTGGAAGCCTTAAATAATTAACACCTACTTTGACATTTTGAGGATACTGGATAGACTGCTTACCATGCTTAGATTTAAACCTTGGATACTTTGCTCGTTTCTCAAAAAAGTTATTAAAAGCAACTCCCAGGTTCAAGCAAACCTGCTGCAAACATTGTGCGTAGGTCAAAGACAGCCACTCATACTCTTTCTTTAACTGAGGAATTATCTTTTTAACTTCGTATCCAGACAACCCAAAACCTGTTTCTTTATATGTTTGATTCGTCAAGTTCAGGCAATAATTCCACAACCAACGACAAGAGCCAAAAGCTTGGCCTAGTGACTGCTGTTGCTGGACATCTGGGTATAACCTGACTTTGACAACCCAAAGCATATTAGAGTGAACAACGTTTGCTACAAAATAGCGTAGCACAAGATCTGTTCGTTTCCGACCTGTTCAGCGGGGGAGTGGGGGAGTGGGGGAGCGGGGGAGCGGGGGAGCGGGAGAAGTATTGAATAAATTTGCTTCTATGTTCCGATTTTCCTGTTTTCCCTCCTCCCTCCTCCCCTAACCCCTAACCCCTAACCCCTAACCCCTAGACCCTAGCAAGCACCAGCGCGAGCCACAATTACGTAAATTGTTTTGAAGATAATGGCTAGGTCGTACCAAGGACTCCACAAACTCTGGTAGCGCAGGTCTAGTTCGACTATGGCTTCAAAATCTTTGACGGTCGATCGTCCGCTGACCTGCCATTCCCCCGTCAGTCCCGGCTTCACATCCAACCGTCGCCAGTGATGTTCGCTGTATTGGATAACTTCATCAAACGTGGGTGGGCGAGTTCCTACCAAGCTCATTTCCCCAATCAGCACATTCCAAAACTGGGGTAGTTCGTCCAAGCTAGTTCGCCGCAAAAAACGACCTATACGAGTCACGCGGGGGTCGTTTTCATTTTTGAAGATCGCTCCCTTGGCTTCGTTTGGCACCGAAGACTTTAATGTTTCGGCATTTTGCACCATCGATCGAAACTTGCGGATCGCGATCGCTTGTCCGTGCAGTCCGCAGCGTTGCTGGCTGTAGAAAATTGGCCCCGGACTGTCTAACTGGATTGCGATCGCTATAGGCACAAACAGAATCGCCAGAATCGCTAATCCTACCAAACTGCCTACAATATCCAGCAACCGCTTGAAAATCGAGCGAGTCGAAGGGTGAAGCGTCGGTAAACCTAATGAAACAATTTCGATAACCGATTCGGTAGATTCGGTAACAGGTGGAGAAGTCACTGCGTTCATACTCATTTTCAACCTTTTCCTACTAGGACATTTGACGCTGTTAATTAACCTTTGTTTGCAGCTAATAACTAGGTATTGCCAAATTAATTACTGCGTCCAAACATTTCTAAATTGAGGGATGACTTACGCTTCATCCTTTTCAATATAGACCGTTTTCGAGTTATTCTGTTCCAGCAAATTAATATTTATTATTCTTATTTTTTATACCCTGATTAATTGCATCTATATCACTATTTGGTTTTTTTATACCCTAAAATTTTTATTTAAAAATTTTTTTTGTATTATAAATTACAATTGGTGCGGGAATTAACACAACTATGTATTCTCTTAAATATTTAAAGTTATTTTGGATGCCTCTAACTACGGAACATCCTACATATATATGAGGAATAAAATCATCTGCCTCCAGTCTGATATAAACCTTAACCATGTTTTTTAATAAGCAAGCTCATCTCATAAATAGCGAATAATATTATCCCCTGACTCACTTAATTACGGGAATTTTGAAATTATTCTACTTATGTTTATGGCGAACATTTTTGTACCTAATAATTAAAACTTTGGATGACCGACAATATTTGATAAATTATGCAGAGGATACGAATGTAGAGTCAATTCATGAATTAACCCTACATTCCGATCCTGATTTGATGAGGCCGTGTACTTTTTCAGCATAATTGACTCGCCAGAAGCAACTTCTTCGCCTAGCCCCGACGCCCTAATCCTTCTTGATGCAAATTTGTAAGGTAGCCTTTGTTCGAGTTGCTAGCTCCATTAGCGACAACCCCAATTACATTTAACTTGCTCAACATAGATGTAGCCTGCACGAGTTCGGTGCGAGTGACTCGACCAATGCGTCCGACCATGACAACGCCACTGCAAAAAGATGCAGCTAAAATAGTATCTACTATGCCCAAAACTGGGGGAGCATCCAGCAATACCAAGTCGTAATTTTGCTCAAAAGTTACCATCAATTGCTTCATCTTTTGAGAGCTTAACATCTGAGCCGGGTCTAGGCGCATAGGGCCGGAAGTTAAAATCGAGATATTGCCATATTGCGCCGATACTTCTATTTCTTGATTAGTGATAGGAGTATCGCTTGCCAGCAGAGAAGAAAGTCCGCGATCGTTCGGCAAATTTAGCTCCTTGTGCAGACTCGGACGGCGCAAATCTGCATCGATCAGCAATACCCGCTGATGCAAACGAGCAGCACTAATTGCCAAACCCAAAGCTAAAGTAGACTTACCTTCTCCTGCTAGCGCCGATGTTACCACCAGCGACTTCAACCAACCAGAATTCATTAATTGAATATTTTGATAAATCAGATCCAGCGATTCCCGGAAAGGCGGCCAATTGATCACCTGAATCATCGAAGATGCCAAAACTTGCGGCTTGCTGAAAGGCAGGCTGACGATCGCATCACTGCTACCCTTAGCTTGAGCCAGTTCTGGCGTGATTCCCAGCAATGGCAGGTCAACTTGTTTCTTCAAATCATCGCAAGTATGAACCGCATCATCGACCACTTCGCGGATAAACGCAGCCACACCACCCAACATCAAACCAATTACTGCACCCAACAATATATTTCGTTTCAGACTCGGCTCTATTTGCAAACCTAATTCCGGTTCTTCTACAACTTGCCAATCAAAACCCCCCCGCGCAATTTCCAAGCTTATTTCTTGCCTTGCTTTCTGAAGCTGTACCAGGGTCTCGCGCTTGAGTTTTACATCTGGTTCTAAGCGATTGTAATCAGCCAATATAGCTGGTAATCGGTTGATTTGGGCACGCATTTGCTGCTCTTTCTGCATTAAGGTTTGCTCGCGAGCTTGTAAACCGAGTACGTTTGTTTGTTCTTCCAAAAGCTTGTTAGCAAGGCTCACATCTAGCTTGCCGAGCTGTCCTTGTTTGAGTGGGTTTTCTACTGTCACGTTCGATCGATCGCCATTTGCGCCCGGAATTCGTTTTTTCTCTTCCTCCAATAAAGCCAGCAGCTCCTGACGCTGCTGTACTAAATCTTGAATATAAGGGTTGGCATCGGTGAAACGCTGGCGTTGCTGTGCTAACTCCAAATCTAACTTTTGAATTTCGTTGAGCAATGTTTGGTAACGAGTGGACTCGCTCAGACGCGAGGAAACAACTGCTTGCTGTGGAGTACTGTTAGATTGCTGCTGCAAAGCTGTGTAGCGAGCTTGTGCATCGCGGTACTGAGCCCGAACTGTGCGTAGTTCCTGCTCAATGTCTTTGAGAGATTCAATTAGCGCTTTGGCCTGTAATTCGGGTTCGATTATATTTTGATTTTTGCGAAATTGTGCCAAAGCTGCTTCAGATTGAACAGCATTCTGACGAACGGTCGGTAATTGCTGGTCAATGAAAGCAAGACCTTTGGCTAAACGCATTTCCTGTTGTTCGCGGTTGTAGTCCTGATAAACTTTTTGGATTGTCTTGAGTACTTTTTGAGTTTTTTTGGCATCTTTATCGGTGTATGTCACCTCAAATATCTTGGTATTGACTTTTTCTTCCTGGATCTGCGCTACCACCAAATATTTTTTAAGCTTTTTTATAGTAATATCTGGGTATTCCGGACGAAGTAAATCTACGGCTTTTCCCAGTAATTGAGAGCTTCGCATCAAGTTTAACTGCGTGGCGTAGTCTATTTCCACATTTGGGTCGGCATATTCATTTTCAGTTTTTTCTCGCTCGCCATTTTGTTCTTTACCTTGGTAATTTGCTTCTACCAACAGTTGCATCGAGCTTTCGTATGTCGGCTTTGTGATTAAGGTTATGATGGCGGCAGCTGATAAAACAGTGGCAAATACACCTATTAACCAAAAGCGTCGGCGGATTAAAATAGCAAAGATTTGCCCGTAACCAGGATCTGTTTCGGCAGCTGCGTTTAGATGATTTTCAGTAACTTGTACCATGTTTAACCTCAAGTCGCAACAAACCTATGATTGACGCAATCCGCAAACTTTATTCATGACGCGATCGACTTTATTAAAAAATGCTTCTTCAGAAAAATGATCCACAGCATGACTGCGGATTTTGCTGTAGTCCCATGCAATTTCCCTGGCATTATATAGTGCATCTAGCAGTGCATCCGGTGTTTGGCGTTTGAAGAAAACTCCTGTTTGTCCCGGTATTTGAGTATCCAATACGCCACCCGCACCGTAGGCAATTACTGGTGTTCCGCTAGCATTTGCTTCCACTGGCACCAATCCGTAGTCTTCCAGAGCTGCTACGATTACAGAGCGAGCTTTTGCCATTAAATTACTGCGTTCTGCATCGCTAACATATCCCAAAAACTCAACATTTTTCAATGCTTTAGATTCTAGGCGTTCTCTTTCCGGGCCCTCACCTAATATGCGTAACGGCCATTTCAGCCAATTAAAAGCTTCGACAATCGTATCGATTCGCTTGTAGCTGAGCAAGCGAGCTGAGGAAAGATAAAAGTTATCTTTTTGTTCGGAAAAAGTGAACTTATTAGTGTCTATAGGATAATTTATAAAAATGGCTCGCTTACGGTAATATTTTTGGATGCGCCGAGCTACAACGCTAGAATTGGCGATGTAAAGGTCTGGTTCCTGTGCGTATTCCAGATCTACCTTGCGGAGCATTTGGAAAATCGGTTCGATTACAGGAGCGAAACGTTGATAATCTGCATATTCTCGCAGATATGTTTCCGTATCCCACAAAAAGCGGGTGATGTTGTGGCAAAAGCAAACGTGCAGTGCTTTGGGAGATTTTTTAACTGCTTTGGCAAAGCTGCTGCTACTGCTGATAATCAGATCGTAGTCTTGCAAATCCAGGGCGCGAAATGCAGGAAAATATAAAGGAGCCAGCAGTCGGAAGTATTTTGCTGCTTTTGGGATTTTCTGAAGTGCGGTTGTGTGGACTGCGCGATCGCCCAAGTCAATAGTTCGTTGGGGATCGTACAAAGAGGTGAAAATGTCAGCATCGGGGTAGCGCTTGCAAAGCAGTTCAAATACTCGCTCTGCTCCGCCTCGCTGCGTTAAGTAATCGTGGACTAAAGCTATTTTCATATGTTTGTTTAAATGGGGTATAGTCCGCTTTTTTCGGCAACAACATCAATTTAGATGCCCTTGATTTGACTTTTTATCAGTCATTAGTTTGAGTTACTGCCACACACGGTATGAAAAAAAAACCCAATCGATCGACACCCTTTGAGGCTAAAGTAGAGGAATTTTTTTTCTAACTTTAGTTATGTTTTGTTAGAACAAGAAAATCCTCTAGATTTAAAGCCGGATCTTGTTTGGCAATTAATTTATTCCGAACGCCAAGTCAGCTTCAAATCAGCCCTATCCAAAATAATCCTAAGTAAATACCCTTAGATATCCTTCAGTCCTAAGATAGAAGTTTTAATAAAAATTAACAACTAGACTTTACAGTGAAATACCTATGCTGTATAGGCTACAGCCAACTTTTTCAGTTTGGCAACCTAAAGATCTGTCTTTTGGCATACGAGTTTCTACTTAAGAGAAATTACTGATGAAAAGCTCCTCAAGCCCAACTCTACAGATTTCCTACCCTGGAGATCGCCGCTGGCGCGATCGCCAACCCAGTAGGTACGCGCTCAAGTGGCGACAGAACCAGCTGTTAGTCAGCCTTGCCAAAGACGACAAACAGCGGTATTTGCCCGATCTCGACGATGAGCGATCGCTTGCAGAATGCTTGCAACACTCGCCCGTGCGACTTGTCCGCATAGACCCGCGTTTGGGTGAAACAAAATTAAGACTTTGGGCAGATGCGTGCTGGCAAGCTCACAAACCAGTATTTCTGCGCTTACCTACTACCTCCGAACTGCCGGGAAAACGAAACCCGCTCAGTTGGTCGCTCAAGCGGCTATTTGACTGGTGCATGGCGGCAATACTGCTGTTAGTCTTCAGTCCAGTCATGCTGGGGCTGGTTTTGCTAATGCGGAGAGATTCTGCTGGGCCGATTTTATCCTGGCAGTGGCGTGTGGGAGAGCGGGGTAAGTTGTTCCGCATCCTCAAGTTTCGCACGACAGCCGAGAAGGAAGATGGAGTAGTTGCGATCGCACCCCTAGCGCGTTGGATGCTCAAGTACAACCTAGACAAACTACCCCAGTTGTTCAACGTGCTGCGAGGCGAGATGAGTTTGGTAGGGCCACGTCCCTATAATTTACACGATGCAGCGCGGATCGGCCCTGAAGGTTTGCGACGGCTGAATGCGCTACCGGGAATCGCAGGAGATTGGTTAGTGCAAGCGAGAGCGAACTGGCGAGATTTGGAAGCGCTAAATTACCGCGATTTGGAATACTTACGCAGTTGGTCTCTCTGGCAAGATTTGAAAATCTTACCTCTGACGATGATCAAAGTTTTCTCCAGCTTTAGCGCTTACTAATCCACACAACAACTCTTTTGCAAACCCTTATGCGTTTCCAATCGCCCGTACCAATTCGCAATCTGCTCAAAGCGACAAAGTTCTGGCAAGACAACTATATTATTCTGCGAGAATTCAAATATTTTCGTCGGGTTGCAGTTTTGGCTCTGCTGTTCACGTCGATCGCAGCAGTATTTGAGGCATTTGGCGTTGGTTTTCTCTTAGCATTTTTGCAAAGTTTGACCGATCCGAACGCAGCACCAATTCAAACAGGCATTGAGTGGTTCGATGTTTGGATATTGGGGGTAAATGCTTCTGTTGCCGATCGGCTTTATCGCATATCTGCCTTGATTTTATTTATGACCCTGTTACGTACAGGGTTTACTTATTTGGGGCAGGTTTACAGCGAAATTTGCAATCAAAGTCTGGCAGACAGCCTACGCAGACGGCTGTTTGAACAGTTGCAAGGATTGAGCCTGAGTTACTTTGCCAAAACCCGTTCGGGAGAATTAGTTAATAGCATCACCTCCGAAAATTACCAGCTTACCCAAGCTTTCGGTGTATTTTCTTATTTAGTCACCAGAACTTCGACCCTCTTGGCTTATGTGGTATCGATGTTTTTGCTGTCTTGGCAGCTGACGATCGTCTCCATTATGTTGTTCGGTCTGCTGTCGGCTGGCATAACAACGCTGCTGGGAAGAGTACGAGAAGCCAGTTTTGAAAGATCGACCGCCAGCGGCTGGTTTACCTCGGTGGCGTTGGAATTTATCAACGGTATTCGCACAGTTCAGGCATTTGCAACTCAGGATTTTGAAAGAAAACGGTTTTACAATGCCAGTTCGGACTTGAAGAAAGCAACGGTCAAAGCTACTTCATTCCATGCTTCGGTGGAACCTCTCGCAGAAGGAGGTGCTACGGCAATTTTAGTTGGGATGTTGATTCTGGCTTTTGCTACTTTGATTCCCAATGGAGAGTTACAGCCAGCGGCATTACTGACATTTTTATTTGTGTTGTTCCGCCTCATGCCAATTATCCGTCAGGTGAATGGATGCAGAGCGCAACTGAGCAATTTTCAGGGGCCGATGGAAAATATTAAAACTCTACTCCGCACTGATGACAAACCTTATTTAGAAGGTGGCACAATCCAATTTGCTGGATTGAAGCGATCGATTGATTTTGTGGCTGTAGATTTTGGGTACGACAGCATTAATTTAGTGTTGCGCGACATCACGCTGACTATCAAAAAAGGACAGACGACGGCGCTGGTGGGTGCTTCTGGTGCTGGCAAAACCACGTTGACCGATTTAATTCCGCGATTCTACGATCCCACACAAGGTCAAATTCTGCTCGATGGCATTGACTTGCGAGAATTTGACATCAAATCCCTGCGGCAAAAGATGGCTGTTGTCAGTCAAGATACATTTATTTTCAACACTTCTGTCCGCAACAATATTGCTTACGGTACTGAAGATGCCGATGAAGCTGCGATTTGGGAAGTAGCGAGATTGGCGAATGCGATCGATTTTATTCTCGAACTACCGGAAGGTTTCGATACGCAGTTGGGAGATAGGGGAGTTCGCTTATCTGGAGGTCAGCGTCAGCGGATTGCGATCGCTCGTGCTTTGCTTCGCGACCCGGAAATTTTGATTCTGGATGAAGCAACGAGTGCTTTAGATTCTGTGTCTGAGCGATTAATTCAGGAGTCGTTGGAAAAGCTGTCTGTAGGTCGAACAGTGATTGCGATCGCGCACCGACTTTCGACAATTGTTCGCGCCGATAAAGTAGTCGTACTCGAACAAGGACGCATTGTAGAACAGGGTACTTATCAAGAATTGCTGCAACAGCGAGGCAAACTTTGGAAATATCACCAAATGCAGCATGAATTAGGTCAAGCAAGCTAGTGTCGCTACGCGAAAGTCAAAAGTCAAAAGTCAAAAATATTTTCCGCGTCGCGCATTTAAATTTTTTCAATTTGGTGGGTTACTTCTGCCGTGCTGCACTGTATTCGCAAGGGAGATAAATGTAGAAAAATGAGCGATTTGAATCATCCCAAAGTTTCCGTTGTGATTCCTGCATACAATGCAATGCGCTATCTTCCAGCCACCTTGGATAGCGTTTTTAATCAAACTTACACCGATTTGGAAATTTTGATTATCGATGATGGCAGTAAGGATGAAACTGTAGAGTGGGTTGCTCAGATAACAGACCCCCGCGTGCAACTAATTTCACAACAAAACAAAGGTGTATCTGAAGCGCGTAACGCGGGTATTGCTAATGCTAGAGGTGAATACATAGCATTGTTAGATGCTGACGACCTGTGGGAACCAACTAAATTAGAAAAACAAGTACGCTGTTTGGAAGATAATCCCGCCGTAGGTCTGGTCTACACATGGGTAAAGTATGCTGATGAGGAAGGCAATCCCACAGAAAAAGTACAAACTGCCTATGTAGATGGCGATGTATTGAAGCATATTCTGCAAAGCAACATCCTTTGTTGTGCAAGTACACCAATGATTCGCCGCAGCTGCTTTGATGCTGTGGGGGTATTCGATTCAAAGTTAAGCGGTGTAGCCGATTGGGATATGTGGATTCGGATCGCTTCTCGCTACTTATTTGGATTAATAAAAGAGCCGCTGGTTCTTTACCGACAACATCCCAATAATATGTCCAATAATTGCCAAGCGATGTTGCTAGATTTTCATCAACTTATTGAGCGATCGTTTGCATCTGTTCCCCCAAATCTACAATACCTAAAAAACAGAGCCTACGGTCATGCCTATCTCTACATAGCTTGGAAATACTTGTTTCATAAAGATCTCAAAAATGCCATTGATTTAAATCGGCAAGCTATAGCCCACTACCCGCAACTATTTTTCTCCAAAAGCTATATTCGCCAGAGTTTGATATTGGCAGCGATGCGGAGGTTTGGCCCACAGGGTTACACGAAAATGCGCGATTCGTTAAAGCAACTAATATCAAGCAAACAGCCTTCGCTGGGAAATAACTAATTTAATAGCAACCGATGAAAGTCAAAAATCAGAGGGAAGAGGGTAAAGGGTAAATATTAATTCTCCCACTCCCTCTTCCCTAACCCCTAACCCCGACGCCCTAACCCCTA
>NZ_JACJPW010000178.1 GCF_014696265.1 Aerosakkonema funiforme FACHB-1375
TGTCAATTTTTACAATACATTTGTACTATCCGTGGGTAGCGATCGCACTCCTGCAAGTGCCTTAACAAAAGTTCATACAGTGTCGATTACTTTTGTCCGACTACTTACAACGATACTTACGGTCATTTGGCTGGCGATTTGTGTTTGCAACAGGTCGCGGATGCTATTCGTCGTGCTGTCAATCGTCCCATCGATTTAGTTGCTCGTTATGGCGGCGAAGAGTTTGCCGCGATCTTACCGAATACGACAGCTGAGGGTGCTGTTGCGATCGCACAAACTATCCGTGAAAACGTCAGTGCATTAAAACAAGTCCATACTGCTTCCTACGTAAGCGAGTACGTTACGGTCAGTTTGGGTGTCGCCAGTACGTTTCCTGATTCTGAGTTTTCTCCAGATCGGCTGATTGCAGCAGCTGACGAGGCCCTCTATCGCGCAAAGGCTTTGGGGCGCGATCGCTTTTTTCTTCACAATCTCGATTAAAGTTTTGCTCCCCCACTGTGAAAACGAATGGATTTTTTGTATTGTAAATCACATTACTTACGTATATCGGCAACGCAACTTTACTAAAACTTCACAAAATTGACCGATATAGGTAAGTTTGATAAAAAATTGGTAAATTTTTGCTATGGATGGATGCAGTTATTTATACATTTATACTAATCTAGATGCGAAAGCGAAAATTCAAGGTTAGCAAAAATACTTAAATAATTAGCGCTGAGGATGAAAAGTAAGCCATAATTATTCAGTAGATTTGGATTTTTTCACTCAAATATATGCGCTCTGTATAAAAGTTAACTTTGATATGTTGATTTCGCGAAGCTTAACTGTGGAGTAAAGGTATTTTCTTTTCAGAGAGTATCGATTTCAATAAGCGGAATTACTGACTACCATTTTTTTACTCAAAACTTGCAGAGGCAGTTATGATACGTAATTTTGCGCTAGGAATTGTTTGTACGGGCGTAACTCTTTTGGGAGTTGTGACTGGGCCCGTTGCCGCAGCGACATTCAATTTAGGAAATTTGATCGATAGCAACGGTAGTTTCACTGTTGGTGATAAGCTTTTCAGTGATTTTACGGCGACGATCGGTTGTCAGCCTGCGGTATGCAATCCGGCATTTGTGGGCCCGCTCGATCCCGATTCCATATCGGTAACAACACTGGACACCGGTCTGGAAGGCATACGATTCTCCGGGCCATTTTTCGCCGATGCGAACAACGCGATCGATGTGGTAATTGGCTATTCGGTAGAAGCTTTAGATCCGAATATGGCGATTAGCGATATTCATCTAGCTTTCAACGGTCAACCCATCCCTCCACCACCGATAGGCAACTCAAGAACGTCTGTGGTGGAAACGGTATTTGATGTGGATAATAATATTATTGGCCAGACGTTTGTCTCCAATCCTCCGCCCATACTTGACAATGCGATCGATCTGGATAAACCTGTGAAGAAGGCCAAAGTAGTGAAAGACATCCAACTCAAGGGTGGAACTACTGGATTGGCTACGATTTCTTTTATCGATCAGCGCATCTCTCAAACTAAGGTACCAGAACCGGGTACAGTCGGTAGTTTGGTTCTGTTCGGCTTATGCGGTATGGGTCTGATCCTGAAACGGCAGCGAGAACAAAGTGTAAATTTGCGCTTAGGGGCTGTCTCTAAGGATAACCACAAAGTCTTTAGTTAATCGAGGAAAAGAATACTGCGATCGGATTGAATACTTGTACAAAATATGCTGAACCATATTTTGTACAAGTATTCTCTAATTAAGAGGGTTCCGCTCGTTCCTACTTCCTCTTGCGGCTTGTTGTGGCAGAAATTAATCGTTCCACTCACCACGGGGGGGTACTGGCGTTCGTTGCAGGGTGCGAGTTAGGTCATCATCTCGCCGATCGCCACCTTTAAGCCATTGTCTGATGGCCGATTCAATCACCTTGCTGGGGTCATTGGTGAGGTGCTGAATTTGATCGAATAAATCTGAATCCAAGTGGATAGAAACTTCCACCTTATCATTTGAGCGATGGGTATCTAAAGCTGGTTCTTTCATTTGCAACACAATATTCTAATCGATAATGGTGGAGACCGCAAAACGCGATTAAATCAATCTGCACTGACTGCCTTGTGGGCGGGAGTTTTCAGCAATTGCTATTATGCAGCGCCTATTAATTTTTTGAACTACTTTGCCTTTTATTTAATATTGTACAGGAGCGAGCAAAAAACTGTTACGACCAAAGCTTTTAGTATAACCCATAAACGAATAAATTTATCAGGTCGTTAAACTGTGTCAATTTTTGTGTCAGCCGATCGGCCCTGGATTGCCTGTAGCGCTGGGAATGGAAGAAAGCGATCGAGAATGAAACGCGATCGGCTCTGAAAACATTAAAATATTTTAAGAAAGCTATATTACCTTTGTGCAGCGATCGCCGATCGACCTTAAAGAGAACTGTATGACTGATGTGCCCGTTGCTCGCATTCGCAATTTTTGCATTATCGCCCACATCGACCACGGCAAGTCTACCTTGGCCGATCGTCTGTTGCAAGCTACCGGAACTGTAGCCGATCGAGATATGAAAGCACAGTTCCTCGATAACATGGAGCTAGAACGAGAACGCGGTATTACCATTAAGCTGCAAGCAGCTAGGATGAACTACAAAGCCAAAGATGGGCAGCAATACGTTCTCAATCTCATCGATACCCCCGGTCACGTCGATTTCTCCTACGAGGTCTCCCGCTCTCTCGCTGCGTGTGAAGGCGCTCTGCTGGTGGTGGACGCCTCCCAAGGTGTAGAAGCGCAAACTCTGGCAAATGTTTATCTAGCATTAGAGAATAATCTCGAAATTATCCCGGTTTTGAATAAAATTGATTTACCCGGTGCCGAGCCGGAGCGGGTAAAAAAAGAAATCGAAGAAATCATAGGTTTGGATTGTAGTGGAGCGATTTTAGCTTCAGCGAAAGAAGGAATCGGGATAGACGAAATTCTCGAATCGATCGTACATTTGATACCCGCACCGCAAGATACAGTATCGCAACCCTTGCGAGCGTTGATTTTCGATAGTTATTACGACAGTTACCGAGGCGTAATAGTTTACTTCCGGGTGATGGACGGTACGGTGAAGAAAGGCGATCGCATTCGCTTGATGGCGACGGGGAAAGAGTACGAAATTGACGAGTTAGGCGTCCTTTCCCCCAACCAAATTCAAGTCGGCGAACTGCACGCCGGAGAAGTAGGCTATGTGGCGGCGGCAATTAAAGCGGTGGAAGATGCCCGCGTCGGCGATACAATTACATTGGCATACGAACCAGCCGCCGAACCTTTACCGGGATACGCGCAAGCCAAACCGATGGTATTCTGCGGGATGTTTCCCACCGATGCCGATCGATTTCCAGATTTGCGAGAAGCGTTAGAAAAATTAAAGCTCAACGACGCCGCTTTATCCTACGAACCAGAAACTTCCAGCGCAATGGGATTTGGTTTCCGCTGCGGATTCTTGGGATTGCTGCACATGGAAATTGTGCAAGAACGCCTGGAGAGAGAATACAATCTGGACTTGATTATTACCGCTCCTTCTGTAATTTACAGGGTAACGCCTGTTAAAGGAGAAATTCTCTATATCGACAATCCCAGTCATTTACCAGACCCACAACACCGGGAGAAAATCGAAGAACCCTACGTGCAAGTGGATATGATTACGCCGGAAGAATACGTGGGGACTTTGATGGAATTGTCTCAAACTCGGCGCGGCATTTTCAAGGATATGAAATATCTCACCCAAGGAAGAACCACGTTGAGTTACGAGTTACCTTTGGCGGAAGTCGTGACCGACTTTTTCGATCAAATGAAATCTCGCTCTCGCGGATATGCGAGTATGGAATATCACTTGATCGGTTATCGAGAAAATCCTTTGGTGCGTTTGGATATCTTAATCAACAACGATCCGGTAGATTCTTTGGCGATGATAGTCCACCGAGATAAAGCTTACAACGTGGGTAGAAGTTTGGTGGAAAAACTGAAAGAATTGATTCCCCGTCACCAATTTAAGATACCACTTCAAGCTGCGATCGGCAGTAAAATTATTGCCAGCGAACATATCCCCGCATTGCGAAAAGATGTGTTGGCAAAATGCTACGGCGGCGACATTTCGCGGAAGAAGAAACTGTTGCAAAAACAAGCCAAAGGTAAAAAGCGCATGAAAGCGATCGGTACTGTAGATGTACCCCAAGAAGCTTTTATGGCTGTTTTGCGTTTGGATAAAGAATAGCTTGTTTTTGGTATTGGGTAGTGACAGAGGGAAAAGGGAAATGCTCTTTTCCCTCTTTTTTTTGGTATCTTTCTGTTTGTTTCATCTCATATCCCGTAGCATCGATTGCCAAAAAATGCCTTTCTATTTGCCTTTATCTGCGTTTATCTGCGTTCATCTCTCTTCATCTGCGGTAAAAATTTAACCCCAGATTCTCACAGATAATCTTGAGCATCAGTCTGACATTACCGATGCACCGGACATGATATTAGTGGTTTGAAATGATTCTGCAACGAAAATCTTCTTTGTCTCTGTGTGAATGTTTTAATCCCTGAAAGGGATTTTGGTGGTTTGAAATGTCAAAGATTTGTTAATTCCAGTCATTGAGGATGAAGCACGTTTCAATCCCTGAAAGGGATTTTGGTGGTTTGAAATTTTGCAAACCAGGCGAGAGATTTCACAAGCTAAAGTTTCAATCCCTGAAAGGGATTTTGGTGGTTTGAAATCAAGAGATTTGCAAATTAATTATAGAATATAAAGAGTTTCAATCCCTGAAAGGGATTTTGGTGGTTTGAAATCTGCTGAATTTGTGACTGTTTCGTCAGAGCTTGTTTCAATCCCTGAAAGGGATTTTGGTGGTTTGAAATCGACTGGGGAAAACGAACCGTAGAAGCCTTAGTTTCAATCCCTGAAAGGGATTTTGGTGGTTTGAAATAATCTTGGCTGCACCCATCACAGCGTTGAATCCGGCGACGTTTCAATCCCTGAAAGGGATTTTGGTGGTTTGAAATAAATAGCGAAGTTTTTATGAATTGCATACATTGCGTTTCAATCCCTGAAAGGGATTTTGGTGGTTTGAAATTTCTTCGATATCACAAGGGAGATTGCTTTGTAGTATTCGTTTCAATCCCTGAAAGGGATTTTGGTGGTTTGAAATATATGGATTGGTGGGGAAGCGAATCAGTAAATAGCGTTTCAATCCCTGAAAGGGATTTTGGTGGTTTGAAATGCGATGATGCGGAATTTGCATTCCCATACGAGGCGGTTTCAATCCCTGAAAGGGATTTTGGTGGTTTGAAATCATGGGTTCTGCCGCTCGAACCGGGATTTCTACAGGTTTCAATCCCTGAAAGGGATTTTGGTGGTTTGAAATCAGAGTATTCTAATTTAATCAATTCCCTGACAACGTTTCAATCCCTGAAAGGGATTTTGGTGGTTTGAAATTTGTTGCTTGGCTCATACTGTCTCGAATCGCGACGTTTCAATCCCTGAAAGGGATTTTGGTGGTTTGAAATGGCAACATCCTCAAACCCAGACAGTATGAAGTTTTCAAGGTTCGTTTGCGACTGACAAGATAAAGAATACCATTTCAGGAACCGGCTTGTAAAGTAGGTCTCGAAAATTTTTCGTAAAAGCCAGTAGTGACAAGGCTTCCAGAGACCGCGACTACCACCTTTAGCACCCAAAACCGTCAAAACCTTAGCCAGCAAAGATTTCAGCCAAAATTCAGACATTGCCAACTCAAACACCCCCAGGTAGTCGCAGCGATACAGCTTGGCCAGAGCAGAGAATGCCGAGGATCGATCGCGATCGTACCCCGAAAACATCAGGACTGTCCAGCTTAACCGAGAGGAGTGGGGGCGCTAAAAGTCAAAAGTCAAAAGTCAAAAGTAAGAAATTTTTCCCTCTTCCCTCTTCCTTCTTCCCGACGCCCTAGACCCTCCCGCGAAATAAAATTTTATAAAGACTTATGAAAAAAATCAACCGATTTTGCTGTATCAGAGTAAAGATTTGATGAATCCGGTTAACAAAAGTCGCCTTTTGAGGGATTCTTTGCTAACTTGCTAGTTGTGCAGTCACGCTTTCATATCCGGCAAACAGTAAAATGTCCCAAAGTCTTATCCAAAAATGTCATAAAACGGCAATTTCATCAGAAGCATCTCAACAAGAATGGAATGTCAGCAGACCATAAAGGGTGCAAGCCAGTTATATTTGGAACGGCGGTATTTACTGCTTGACAAAATGTATCATTTGTTAAAAAATTATGAGAATTTTGGTCACTGGTGGTGCTGGGTTTATCGGTTCGCATCTGATCGATCGCCTCATGGAACAAGGACATGAAGTGATTTGCTTGGATAACTTTTATACAGGCCACAAGCGAAATATCCTCAAATGGCTGGATAAACCCTACTTCGAGTTAATCCGCCACGACATCACCGAACCGATTAGGTTGGAAGTGGATCAAATTTATCACCTAGCTTGTCCCGCTTCCCCCGTCCATTATCAATTCAACCCCATCAAAACCGTCAAAACAAACGTGATGGGAACAATGAATATGCTAGGCTTGGCAAAGCGCGTCAAAGCAAGGTTTCTACTTGCTTCCACATCGGAAGTATACGGCGATCCAGAAGAGCATCCCCAAACAGAAGAATACAGAGGCAATGTTAATACTATTGGGATCAGATCCTGTTACGACGAAGGCAAGCGCATCGCAGAAACATTATCTTTTGATTATCACCGAGAAAATAATGTAGAAATTCGCGTAGCGCGAATCTTCAACACCTATGGACCCAGAATGTTAGAAAACGACGGTCGCGTCGTCAGCAACTTTATAGTTCAGTCACTGCGGGGTATCCCCCTGACCGTATATGGAACCGGTTCCCAAACGCGCAGTTTTTGCTACGTTTCCGACTTAGTGGAAGGTTTGATGCGGCTGATGAATGGCGATCGCACCGGGCCGATCAATTTAGGCAATCCGGACGAATACACTATTCTACAACTGGCGCAGAAAATTCAGCAAATGGTGAATCCAAATGTTGAGATTAAGTACGAACCGCTACCGCAAGACGACCCCCGCAAACGCCAACCGGATATTACAAAAGCGAAAACTTGGCTGGGATGGCAGCCGACGATCCCTCTGGAAGCAGGGCTGAAGCTAACAATAGAAGATTTCAGGGCTCGCATCGAGAACTCCGAAGCATCAACAATCGGCTAAAGAAGGAATGTAGGGTATTTGGTTCCGGTTGATAGCGATCGCTAACTAAGTTTTGGGTACTATACATCAGGGCATAATCAAAAAACAGGAGTAGAGTACATCTAAGTTAGCAACATACCCTACATTCTCTATCCAAAACAAAAATTTCCATATTAGCGGAAAGCTAATATAACTGGAGTTTAGTCATTTACTTTGAGGATAAGCACAATATGCGTGTTTGCGTTATAGGTACCGGATACGTTGGTTTAGTTACAGGCGTTTGTTTGGCACATACCGGTCATCATGTGATCTGCGTAGACAACAACGAAGAAAAAGTTAAGTTAATGAAAGCCGGACAATCGCCGATATTTGAACCGGGATTATCCGAACTGATGCAGTCTACCTACCAGAACGGATTGCTGGAATTTACCACCGATATCGCCGCAGGTGTCCAGCACGGAGAAATTTTATTCATCGCTGTGGGAACGCCTCCATTGCCAACAGGAGAAAGCGATACCCGCTACGTAGAAGCAGTTGCCCGTGGCATTGGGGCCAATCTCAACGACGGCTATAAAGTAATCGTAAATAAATCTACCGTGCCGATCGGATCGGGCGACTGGGTACGCATGATCGTCATGGACGGGATCGCCGAACGCCAAAAAGTGCTGGTAGGTGCTGGTGGCGTGGAAGCAGCCGTACAAAAAATCGCCGCCGAATTCGATGTCGTCAGCAATCCGGAATTTTTACGCGAAGGATCGGCAGTTTACGATACCTTTAACCCCGATCGCATCGTTCTGGGCAGCAACAACCAGAAAGCGATCGATCTGATGAAACAACTATACACCCCCATCATCGACCGTAAGTATGCCGAAAATCCATCTTTACCGCCAGTACCGGTAGTGGAAACAGACATCAACTCGGCAGAAATGATCAAGTACGCCGCCAACGCTTTCTTAGCAACCAAAATCAGCTTTATCAACGAAGTAGCTAATATTTGCGATCGCGTCGGCGCTGACGTTACCCAAGTCGCCAAAGGTATCGGTTTAGACTCCCGCATTGGTGGCAAATTCTTGCAAGCTGGGATTGGTTGGGGCGGTTCTTGTTTCCCCAAAGATGTCTCCGCCCTCGTCCACACCGCTAAAGATTATAACTACACAGCCGAACTTCTGGAAGCAGCTGTGAAAGTCAATCAACGTCAGCGTCTGATTGCAGTCGATAAACTGCAACAAGAACTGAAAATACTCAAGGGTAAATCCGTCGGTTTGTTGGGGTTGACTTTCAAACCGGATACCGATGATATGCGGGACGCCCCAGCCCTGAATATCATCGAAGAACTCAACCGTTTGGGGATGAAAGTCAAAGCTTACGATCCGATCGTTTCTCAAACCGGTTTGCGTCACGGTTTAAGCGGCGTAATTGTCGAAACAGATCCGGAACGTTTGGCAGATGGTTGCGATGCTTTGGTACTGGTCACAGAATGGGATCAGTTCCGCACTTTAGACTACGCCAAAATGGCTAAATTGATGAATCATGCCGTCATAATTGACGGTCGTAACTTCCTGAATCCCAAGGAGATAGAAGCCGCAGGATTCCGTTATGTAGGAATTGGCCGATAAGGGAATTTTAGATTTTGGATTTGGGATTTTGGATTGAATTGAATTTGAAATCTCAAATCTGGAATCTAAAATTTATCAGTTTGCGATCGGGCAAAAAAATGCCAGATTAAACCAGCTACAATCAAGCCAATACCTGTTAACCAAATCTGCCTTTCTACCCAGAAAGCGAGAAACAAACAAGCTGCCAAACCCATCCAGGCTAAATATTTAGGATAAAGCCGTTCTTGGGTTGGCAGCTGCAACGCTGCTAAATTAGTAATCGCGTAATAAATCAAAACCGTAAAAGCGCTAAACGACCAGGTGGTTTTGACATCTCCAATTAAAACTAAACTTGCGATCGCAATTCCCACCAACAACACAGCCGCATAGGGTGTCGTCCCACCCCGATCCAAATTTGCTAAGATTCCCGGCAAATCTCCCCGCCTTCCCATTGCCAACACTACGCGGGACAAACCGAGAATCAAGTTCAGCAATACACCCAGCATCGCCGTCATGGCACCCACTGCTAAGATCTGCGTAGCTCCCGGAATGCCAAAACTGCGAGCTGCCACTTCCAACGGTGCAGTTACCCCACCCAGTTTATCCGCACCCGCCGCGAGTACGGCAACTATTGCCACCGCAGTATAAAGCAGCATCGTTATCGCCATCGCCACAATAATTGCTTTGGGAATAGTGCGGCGCGGGTCTTTTGCTTCCTCTCCCATTGTGGCGATGCGTCCGTATCCGGTATAGGCAACAAACATCAAAGCGCTGGCGTGGAGAACTGTCGAAATAGAACCTTTGAAAAAAGGAGTGACATTATTTACACCAGTAGTTGTTACTTTTGGCAATCCTGCCAGAATAAAGAAACCCAAAGATAGCAGGGTTACTGAGACAATAATAATATTGACAAGATTCGATCGCTTAATGCCGCTAAGTACTATTAAAGTAAAAAAAAGCACAGCTGTCAGAGCGATCGGTACCAAAAAGCGAGAAGATGGGAGTGCGTTCGCGACAGCGATGCGTAGCATTATCGCATTTTGCAAATAGCCAGCAAAACCCAAAGCCGCAGTTGCCGCAGAAGCAGTCTTTGCGACCAGAAACATCCAACCCGCCGTGAAACCCAACCAAGGCGTGAGATACTTGTAACCGTACTCGTAACTGCCGCCGCTGACTGGATGACTGGCAGCTAACTGGGCACTGTTGAGAGCATTAAAAGTCGCCACAAAAGCACCGATTATCACCGCCAGAATTACCGCTGGGCCAGCAATACCCGCCGCCACACCGATACTGACAAATACCCCTGTGCCAATAATCGAGCCCAGACCCATCATAGTAGCGCCCAAAACGCCCAATTCTCGTTGTAGCTGCGGTGGTACGGGTGTCGAATTTGACATATAACTAGGGGTTAGGGACTAGGGGCTAGGGGTTAGGGGAAGAAGCTAGTTTGTAGGTTGGGTTTCGTACCTCAACCCAACTTACAAATTAACTATATTTAACCGACACCGGGGAAATGTTCGATTTGAGCGTAGCCGCTGAAGAGCAACTTTTTGCCTTGAGTTTCCAAGCGGTTGATTCGCATCGTTACGCCGTCGAGGTCGAAGCGATCGAGATCTACCATATTATCCAACACTTCAGCCAGCGCCTTTGCCAAAGTTTGAGAAGTTTCTCGCAACTCTTCCGGTACGCCATCTGGGTGAAACTGGGGGTCTTTAAAAGTAATGCGGCGACGACGTTCGACGCCTAGCGTCATCGTCATGCTAATCGGTACTGTACCGCGCTCCGGTAGCTCCGCTTTAGCAAACAGCCGAATGCGATTACCGTTCTCCAGTTGCAGCTGCACTTCTGTAAAAGAAACCGATTCTCCCCCCGTCAGATCGTTTAAGGAGTCGATAGAAAGATTTTGCAGGCGCTTTCTCACCAGTTCTGCTTTAAAAGCTTGATTTATACCTTCTTCCGATAAGGTAACTAAAGCGATCGCTTGCGTGGGTTGCTTCAGCGTAATCTTTCCTTTCAAAATCGAGCTGAAGTCCAGAGATACCGCATCCGTCTCGAACGACATCTCTTCAACCGGGAAATCCCTGCGAATTACCAAGCCGCGACCGCTCATCTTAAAGCTGTCGATGCTCCCTTGCAACAGTTTGCTGGAGGGCGAGCAGCGCACAGAGACCTCCACAGACTCGCTCTTAGTGAACAAGTGGCGGATGGATTGGCTGGCGACAGTGTTGAGCATCCGCTCACCCCAATCGCCACCACCAGGATTAGTAAAACCAGTCAGACCACCTAACATAAAGTTTTGTGTCTATAGAAAGTCTTTCTCCGTTGTAACAAAATGTGAAAAACTCAGCAATCCATTGCCGAATTAGCAAAAATTATGGTATGTATTCCCAAATACTTATAGTTAATGCTTGAGAGTCGATCGACCTAGAGAGGATGTCAGCCTGTAAGCCTTACCGGTTAAGGATATCAGCGATCGGCGCAGACACCATTTGTTTGAATTTTAGTTTCAATTTTGACAACGAGCCTGTCAAAAGCTGTACGTAAAAGCTAAATTAGCGGTAATATTTCAATTTTTAATTTTTTCATCTCTCATGTTTTAATCCCTCATCCGGATGAGGATAGGGCCGATCGAACCCGCTAGGCCAAAACTGCAATCGGATTCGACTCAGAGCATACCATGTTTTCTGCAATTATCATCATTTTCCACACTCGTGGCGGAGGATAAGGTGGTTTTTAGCAATAAAGTGCATGGGTGCAACTTGTCCGGAAATACATTTAAGAAAGTCAAAAGGCGCTAGGGATTAGGGGCTAGGGACTAGGGGAAAGGGAAAAGGGAAAAGGGGAAAGGGAAAAGGGAAAAGGGAAAAGAGAAAATATTCATTCTCCCACTCCCCCCCTCCCCCACTCC
>NZ_JACJPW010000179.1 GCF_014696265.1 Aerosakkonema funiforme FACHB-1375
GGGATGCCAATGCCTCAATCAATTTGGAAAATGCGCCGCCCAACAAAGTAAGGTTGGCTAAACCTGAACTAAACGCCTGCGGACAAGAAGGTGCCGACACCCTTGGTCGAAACAGGAAGTAGACAGCGTTGTCCGATTATATCTGGCAATGTATAAGTTCTACGTAGCAGTAGATATGAAACGCAAATACGCACAGAAAAATAGGGGTTGAGTAGCATGGCAAACGAGCAACAGTTGGCTTTGCTCAAAGAAGGGGTAGATGTGTGGAATGAATGGAGGCAAAATAATCCGCAAATACGACCCGATCTGAGTGAGGCGGAACTGGAACAGCACGATCTTGGTGGGATCAACCTGATGGAGGCAAATCTGCGCTCTTGCAATCTCAGCAGTGCTAACTTAATGGGGGCAAATTTGCGCTTTTGCGACCTGAGCAGTGCCAATCTCAGTCAGGCGTACCTAAGCAATGCTGATTTCTTTGAGGCGAATCTTTGCGAAGCAAATCTCAGCGAAGCTTATTTGTTCGAGGCGAATTTGAGCCGGGTAAACCTAAATGGGGCCGATCTGCAATGGGCATACCTGGGTCAGGCAGACTTGTCCGGAACCTACACGATCGAGGCTAACCTGAGCGAGGCAGATTTACGGGGAGCGTACTTACTGGGCACAAATCTCAGCGATGCTAACCTACAAAGAGCAAACTTGAGCGGGGCAGACTTACAAGCAGCTGATTTGCGTCGGGCAAATTTGGACGGAGCAAACCTGATGGGAGCAAGGTTGCTGAAGACGAATTTTGAGGATGCAAAGTTGACAAATTGTGCAATATATGGTATATCCTGTTGGGAATTAAACTTGCAAGGTGCAAAACAGTCGAATTTGGCGATCGCTCCTCCAGGGGAAACAGCGATCGTTGTAGATAATCTGGAGCTGGCTCAGTTTATTTATTTGCTGCTCAATCAAAAGAAAATCCGCCAACTGATCGATTCTTCTCCCTCGGAAGTAGTGTTGGTACTGGGTAGCTTCCTATCTCAGCAGCGCAAAGATATTCTGGAAGCAATTCAAGATCGCCTTCGCCTTCACTGCTATTTGCCAGTAGTATTCGCTCTAGACTCTTCCACAAATCGCGACATTGCAGATACTATCTCCTGTCTGGCTAAAATGGCTCGGTTTATCCTTGTTGACTTGACCGAAGCCAAAAATATTCCCCAGCAATTGCAGGATATTCTGCCTCAACTAGAGCGCGTGCCGGTGCAGCCTTTCGTGCAGGCAAAAGCTGGGGAATACCCTATTTTTGAGAACTCTCAACTATCTTGGCTACTCCCAACCTATCGGTATCGCGACTTGAAGGATCTGATCGATTACCTGCAAGAAAAGACGATCCCGATCGTCGAAGTGAAGGCAGAAAAATTAATAAAAGATTAAAAAAACGACTGGCCTCATCTACTGCCAAGCAGATGAGGCTAGTATAGTTAGCAAAAAAGATTCAGCCCGATCCCGTAGCGTCAACCGAATGATGATTTGTGTAAGTCGATCTGACAGCGACACCGCGTCTGTCGTCTTGCCAGGGATCGCTCGCTACACATACTGGCGAACGCACGCAGCTTCAACAGCTGCCTGAGTTCCTACATCCATAAATCGCAAGGATAGCGTCTTACCCAAAGACGCGGCTCTTTTCAGCCCAGAAATCAGACTGTTAACTCCCTCTGCTTCCACGTTGTCTACCCATAACAGATCGACAACTACAGTGTCAGATGTTAATTCCAGAGCTTGTTCTAGCGCCTTTGTGAAAGCTGGGCAGCTCATATTATCGAGACAGCCATTCGGTCTCAGCACAACGGTGCGGGGCCGTCCAGTTTCTGTTGTGTTGACTAGATGAGGAAAGTTAGCGAAGTCCATGAGGGGTTCCATTGGAAGCTCCAGGACGTAGTGGTGGAAATTCAGGCGTCGGGTTGGGAGCCTCGCAAATCATACTTTTGATGCTCTCATTCCCTAGAGAGTAAGGAATTCTTGGGCTCAGATTGCCTTTTCAAATTTTTGTAAGGACGAAGCTTTAAATGCGTTGCCCGTACAGTTTGACATTCTGATTTGTCTAGTATTTCAACTAGCACCTCAAGAGTAAATCGGCGGAAAGCCTTACCTTACTCTTATAGGGTGAAGCAAAACTGTGTTTCTTGGTTTGCGATCGGTCACCGTAAACCTATGATTTAAATCACACCGATGCGGGCATGAAGCTTAGGAAGCAGCAAAGACCGCTCTCACCCATCAGCAATCCAAAATCCTTGCATCCAAAATCTAAAATTGACATGACTTTAACCCGTTCTGGATATACCTTGCCTGTGTTTGCCTGTGCTGGTGCGATCGCCGCCCTGCTATGGTTAAAGGAGCGCAAATCTGTTCCATCGGTGTCAGTAGATTTGATCGAACCCAGCCAAATCGTAGAAATCCCGATAGAGCAGGTAAGCGGAATCAATGAGGGGGAAGCTTTGGCAATTACGCGCAGCGATCCAGGCGATAACCTCGACCTTACTCGCAACACACCGATCTGGACACTGGTGGAATTTTGTCAGGAAGCAGAAGAGCAGATTGTCATCAAAGGCGGTGAAGGAATTGGGCGAATAGTTGATGCTAGTGGAGAAGCTGCAATATACAGATATGCCAAACGACTGTTGCGCCAAAACCTAGAGCCTCTGCTAGAACTGGAGTCAAAAATTCAGGTGACGATCGTTTTACCGGAAGGGAGATCTCTGGCAAAACGTACCTCTAACGCAGCTTTTGGGGTCGTCGATGGACTTTCCTTGTTGGGTACTACAGGTATTTCCGAGCCTTTGAGTGCGCCCGGTCATTTGGAAACTGCCCTTGCGGAATTACGAGAAAAAGCCGGCAAATTAAGCCCAGAGCGCGAAGAAAATGGGGAAAATACTTCTTCTTACACTCAAGAGTCTTCAATTTTGGTTTTTTGTGTGGGAGAAAACGGTTTAGACTTAGCTCGACAACTGGATATTCCACCAGAGAGGCTGGTCAAAACCGCCAACTGGTTGGGGCCAATGTTAGTAGAGGCGATCGTTCAGGGCGTTAAAGGAATTTTATTATTTGGCTACCACGGTAAGCTGATTAAATTGGCTGGTGGCATTTTTCACACTCACCATCATCTTGCTGACGGACGCTTGGAAATTCTTACCGCTCACTGCGCCCAAGTGGGTTTACCGACACCCGCCTTACAAAAGGTATTTACTAGCGCAACAGCTGAAGACGCTTTGAAATATCTGCGCGATTTGGATGCCCAAAGCGCCAGCAATTGGGTCAATTTAGTTTATAGTTCGATCGCCCTCGCAATCGATAAGCGATCCCAAGCTTACATTCGCACTCACACCGAAAAAAATGTTTGCGTGGGATCGGTTTTGTTTGACCGCGATCGTCAGATCTTTGTCAAAAGTGAAATGGGTTATGCCTTGCTGTCTGCATTGCTGGGTCTTCATACGGCGATCTGCAATTAGTCATGTTAAGTAGTGGGCAGAATTAAACTGTGAGAAATGCTTAATAGTTAATTACCGATCGTCGCTCACTGCTGATAACCAAAAAGAAAAGTAATCAGCGCAGTTCAGTATGGAAAAGCTTCACTCATTTTGTAGTTAAGTCTATATTTTTATAGACACCCAAGCTGGGTTTGAGGGATAATTTGGAATGCCTGACAAAGGTCACTCAGGTCAAATCTGAGATGATAACTAAATTTCAGTCAGGCAATTAAAGTTAACCCAAGCAGTCCTCAACACCGAGAGGTAATAGGAGATCGGATGTGTAGCCATCCATTGAGGTTTTACCTCAAGCAAGCTAAGACCGAGATATTTGTCTGTGGTTTTAGTAGCTATAAATAGATATATTGGGACATTATTAAGCTCTCTTTTTTGGATTTATTCAGTGACACTCCAGACATCTCAACCGCTCCCTACCGAATCTTTGGCACAGTTGGATCGCCAGATAATTATAATTCTGGATTTTGGCTCTCAGTACTCCGAGTTAATCGCTCGCCGGATTCGGGAAACTCAAGTTTATTCAGAGGTCATTTCTTATCGCACTACTGTCGAACAGCTACAAGAGATTAATCCAAAGGGGATAATCCTATCTGGAGGCCCCAACTCGGTTTATGATGCAGGGGCACCCCATTGCGATCGCCGCATTTGGGATTTAGGCATTCCCATTCTGGGTGTTTGCTACGGGATGCAACTGATGGTGCAACAGCTGGGTGGGGAAGTAACGCGAGCCGAGCGGGGCGAGTATGGCAAAGCGTCGCTTTTGATTGACGATCCCACGGATTTGCTCACCAATGTGGAAGATGCTACAACGATGTGGATGAGCCACGGCGACTCTTGTACCCTCCTGCCATCGGGTTTTGAAATCCTCGCTCATACAGAAAATACTCCCTGTGCGGCGATCGCCGATCATGAGAAAAAGCTCTACGGCGTGCAGTTCCATCCGGAAGTGGTTCATTCGGTTGGCGGTCAGGCTTTAATCCGCAACTTTGTGTATCACATTTGCGACTGCGAACCGACCTGGACTACTGCGGCTTTTGTTGAGCAAGCAGTACGAGAAGTTCGAGGTAAGGTTGGCGATAAGCGGGTATTGCTGGCTCTTTCCGGCGGCGTTGATTCTTCCACGCTGGCGTTTTTGATGCACAAGGCGATCGGCGATCGATTAACTTGTATGTTCATCGACCAAGGCTTCATGCGTAAACATGAGCCTGAGCGTCTGTTGAAGCTGTTTCAAGAACAATTCCACATTCCGGTGGAGTACGTCAATGCCAGAGATCGTTTTTTGGCGGCGATCGCTGGAGTTAGCGATCCGGAAGAAAAACGTCGCCGCATCGGTCACGAATTTATCCGCGTTTTTGAAGAAGAATCAAGACGCCTCGGCCCCTTCGATTATCTGGCCCAAGGCACCCTTTACCCGGATGTGATCGAATCAGCAGATACTAACGTTGACCCCAAAACCGGGGAACGGGTAGCTGTGAAAATTAAAAGCCATCACAATGTCGGTGGTTTGCCGAAAGACCTGCGTTTTAAGCTGGTAGAGCCTTTGCGGAAATTGTTCAAGGATGAAGTTCGCAAGGTCGGTCGTTCGAT
This sequence comes from Aerosakkonema funiforme FACHB-1375, assembly GCF_014696265.1. GTDB lineage: Bacteria > Cyanobacteriota > Cyanobacteriia > Cyanobacteriales > Aerosakkonemataceae > Aerosakkonema > Aerosakkonema funiforme_A. The sequence goes on from NZ_JACJPW010000179.1 coordinate 5,112, forward strand.
CGGCTTACCAGAAGAAATTGTACAGCGTCATCCTTTCCCTGGCCCCGGATTGGCTATTCGCATTCTGGGCGAAGTCACGGCAGAAAAACTGGATATTCTGCGGGATGCTGACTTGATCGTGCGCCAGGAAATCAACCGCCAGGGAATGTACGGCCATTTGTGGCAAGCTTTTGCTGTTCTGTTACCGATCCGCAGTGTAGGGGTGATGGGAGATCAGCGCACCTATGCTTATCCGATCGTCTTGCGCTTTGTCAAAAGCGAAGATGGGATGACGGCTGACTGGGCGCGAGTGCCTTACGATTTGTTGGAAACTATCTCTACCCGCATTGTCAACGAAGTCCCTGGGGTAAATCGCGTGGTCTACGATGTTACCTCTAAACCGCCCGGAACGATCGAGTGGGAGTGAGATCGAATCTGCTTCGATTACCCAGCTTATTCATTCGTAGGGAGTGGGGGAGTGGGAAGAATTAATATTTTTCCTTTTTTCATCTCCCTTTTCCCTTTTCCCTCTCCCTCTTCTTTTTGACTTTTGACTTTTAACTTTTGACTTTCTCTGGGCTCATTTCGGGTGGGTAATTTCTTAACTTTTTGTGGAAAAACTGCACAATATCTGTGGAAAAGTGGGTGTTGCTGTGGAAAACTACCTGTAATTTTATTAACGATCGTAAGTGATCCGATCCGATTTGTAGGTAGGCGGTTCGACGTGAATTAAGACTCTTACCGGGCTAAACCGTTCTGCCAGACGCGCTTCTACTTCTTCGGTAATTCGATGGGCTCCTTCCACATCTTGGGCGCTCACAATCAGGTGCATTTCGATAAACACTTGTCGTCCTACGACTCCTCTGGAAGCAATTTCGTGGCAGTTGATGACTCCCGGAACTTGCATAGCGATCGTATGAATAGCCTCCGGTGCGATCGCCATTTCATCCACCAACCACGGTAGATTTTCTTTCAACACCGACCAACCGCTGCGAAAAACTAACAAAGCCACTGGAAAAGACAAAATCACATCCAACCACTGAAGTGCGGGCAGATTTAAAACCCCTGCTTGCCAAACGCCTATCAAACCCAAAAGAACGGTAATCGTTACCCAAACATCGCTCATGGTATGCTGGGCGTCTGCAATTAGAATCGGGCTGCCGACTCGTATCCCGACATTACGCTCGTAGAATGTGACAAAAATATTGATGCCCAGAACAATCAGCAGTATCCACAGTTCGGGTGCCGATATTTTGATTGATTGCAAACCGTGTTGAAAGCCTTCGATCGTTCGTTCTATTGCACCTTTAAGAATTTCAAAGCAGGCGACGCCCAAGAAGGCAGCTATTCCCAATGCCCCCAGAGCATCAAATTTCTGGTGTCCGTAAGGGTGGTCGCGGTCTGGTTGCGGAGAAGCCAAGCGGCTGGCAACCAGTCCCAATACGTTGTTGGCGCTGTCGGTGACGCTGTGTAGCGCGTCTGCCAACAAGCTCAGGGAACCAGTCCACCACCCTACACTTGCTTTGATCGCCATTACTACTAAGTTAAGTAGTAGAGTGATCAGCAAAACTTTTCGCACTTCAGAGCGGTTATCTAAAACCATGACCCTATTGCTTCTCTATGAAAATTATCTCGCCTCCAGTGTAGATCTCAACAGGAACAGGAGAGTTAAAAACCTTGCCTTATCAGCATTTTAGTTGTATTTAACACCTATAATTACTTTTGGTTGTTGACATTATTTTTAATTAATAGCAAGTGCTTTGCTTGATTTGATGGGCAACCCCTTCCGTAAAGCGACCATATCTCTTAGCATTAATAGCAGTATGTAAAGATTAATTGCTAATGTCATCTTCTCAACTCAGACTTAACCTGGGAGATGGTTCTGTTTCCTTTAGCTTCACACCAGAAGCGGCGCGGGAACTACAAGGTGCGATCGCCCAGTTGATGGAGCGCTTGAAAGCAGTTAGCGCTCAAGCGACTGGCGGCGGTGGCGGTAAAGCCAGTCCCCAGAAACCGATGGAGTACCGATACGCTGGTGAAGTGTTTCTGGAAATGTTCTGCAACCCCAACATCTGGCCCAGTCCCTTTGCCGCCAAAGTCTTAATCACGCTTCGGGACGATCGGATTCGTCTGAGTACCGAAGCCGAACTGACTCGCATTACCGAGGACATCAACGTTTATCTGGAACAGTTTGGTTGAGTGCTACTACATACCTGTAAAAATAATTTACAAATTTGGCTGTGAGCGCTCAATACTGTAAACTAAAAACGACTGCGGCACACGGTAAAGCAGCTGTTGCGGCTTCAAGATCCTTGTGTTGCTGTTTGCAAACGCCTGTTCCGAGATGAACTTGCCGATGAACTCAGATAACCCGATTGAGCTACTGCAAACAGGATTTCGCGTCTCTCTGGGCGCAGCCGCTTCCCTGATTGAAAGTGTGACGGACTCTCAAAAGCGAGAGGAAATTATTTCTAAAGTTAGTAAGTCCGAGTTTGGCCAACTAACTGATGAGTGGGCTAAAAAAGGGGAACTAACTGAGCAGGAGGCTCGCAATTTCGTTGAATCCCTTTTAAATCAAGGCAAAAATCAAACCCCCACTGAGACGGGGGCACAGTCTACAGATCCGAGCGAGATACCTATTTCCCCAGATCCTCCAGAAGTGCAGCAAGAGCTACAGGAACTGACTGCACAAATTGCCGCTATGCGTGCGGAGCTGGAAAGGCTGAGAAATCAAGATTCGCAGTCGTGAATCTTCTATTGCTATTACTCCTTGACAATGGTAAATTTCTATGCTAAAGCAGCAGAGTTTTGAGTTGAGCGCCATTGGCCAGAACCCAAAACGACAAAATTTTTAATTTTTGTGAAGTTGCGAATAACCAGCCAGAGGCGATCGCCTCTGGCTGGTTCATCAGTTTTATGTTTGGATATTGAGACATTCTCCAAGTGCTAACAGACTTAATCTGCGGTTACATTCCGCTTTGGTCTAATAGAACAAAAGTTAATTAAGGGTATCTGAGGGCAGATAGCCTAACCGAGTTTAAGCAGGCTTCAGCCTTCCGACAGATTTTGTTAAAAGTCACCGACAACAGATAAGGTATCTAGCCGAGAGCCGATCGGGCAAGAAAGACTAGAGCCCGCTTTGACTTCAATCGTTCTGCCATTCTTCGCGACCCATTAAATCGGCAATCCGATCCCTAAGTAAGTAGTTACTCTTCTCCAACTCGCACTCTACCCAAGCCCATTCACGGGCAGGAATATATTGGCAGAGGGTGTAGATGGGTTGCTGACGGCTAACAACTCCTTTATACACGAGACGACGCGCTTCTTCTTTGATTACATCCAGAGAGTATTGAACCGATATCGCGGACACCACGTTTACGCTCATTGTATTCACTCTTAAAGTATTCAGAAATTGTTGGTCGGAGAGTAGATAGTTTGTAGCTCTATATACTAAACTCTTTTCATTTTTACGCTATCTGCTCCTCTATTATATTAACAAATGTTTCAAAAGTCATCAAACCTTGACTTTTTTCCGGAGTAAATTTACAGGTGTTTGCCACTATTGATTTTCCTGGCAATCCTATGGCAGTGGGTTTAGGATTGGTAAACATGGGGTAATGCCCACATTAAGCCACGTTAAGCAGGTATCCCAGAAGCCTTTCTAATGCTGCCATACGCGGAATGGGAGTTCTAAAAATATCCTGATGGAGAACTCCCTCTTCAGAGGGATAACGAAATAAAAAATTAAATTTTTATAAAGAAAATAGTTTTAGATACCAAATAATGCTTCCAGAGAGATCGCTTGTGCTGCTGAAATCTGCCCAAATGAGTAGACGCAAGGTATATCTGGTGGGAGATATTGTAAAAACTTATTTTTAATATAAGGACTACCGTAAACTACCAAAGCTTGCAATTCACCAGTTTTTAATAAATTGTTAAACCAATCCTCTGCAATTTCGGTTAATCCGGCACTTCCCCGAAAGGGATTGCCACGCATAAAGACTTGTAACAGAGTCGGCTGAGGACGATCGGAAGTAGAGATTGGCGTATGGCCATCGCATAACTGAGTTGTGTATCCTCTCCCTTGGGGTATAGCGATCGCGGGTGCTTGGCGATCGAGGAATTTACAGTCTAGCAGATTGTCAACAACTATTAAGTTACGTAAATTGATTAAGTTTTCTTTGGGCAAAGGTACAGAACCAAAAACTTGACAGCTGTCGCGTAAGATGGCATTGACCGTAGTGAGTGCGGCGGGACTGGCCAGTTGGTGCAGGAAGTTGGCGGGAGAGAAATTCTCGTTTCCATCTGTCTGAGTTTGGGACGAGAAAACTTTGGACTTTGCTTGCCAGATACGTTCCACAGAGGCCCGAATCCGTTCCGGAGAGATACGTCCGGAATTGACCGCATCGCAGATCGCGGCGATCGCACCTTCCGGGTCTAATGGCATAAGTAGAATATCGACACCCGCTTCCACTGCCAAAACCGATGCTTCGTTCACACCGTAATCATTGGCAATCGCACCCATCACCAAAGCATCTGTGACGATTAAACCTGCAAAACCGAGATTTTGGCGCAGCTGACCAGTCAAAATAGAGGGAGACAGAGTTGCGGGTAACTTGTTATCCCAACTGGGGATCAGCAAGTGAGCGCTCATTACCGTATCCACCCCAGCCGCAATCGCAGCCGCAAAAGGCGGTAGTTCAACTTCGGCTAGCCGTGCGGGGGAGTGAGGAATTACAGGTAATTCTAAATGCGAATCTACAGCAGTATCGCCGTGTCCGGGAAAATGTTTGGCCGTGCTTAAGACGGGATAGCGTTGCGTACCTTTGATATAAGCAGACGCCAGTTGAGAGACGACGGCGGGTGTTTCGCCAAAAGCGCGAATATTGATCACCGGATTATCGGGATTGTTGTTAACATCCACAATAGGAGCTAAAACCCAGTTAATGCCGATCGCAAGTGCTTCTTGGGCAGTGATGGCTCCCATTTCCTCAGCATAATGTTGAGCGAGGTTGGGATCTTTTTCCGCAATTGCACCTATTGCCATCAGTGGCGGAAACCATGTAGCCGCAGAAAAGCGCTGTCCGACACCTTCTTCGATATCGGCAGCTACGAGTAAGGGGATTTTGGCCCAGCTTTGCAGTTGTTGCGATCGCAATGCCAATTCCGCCGCACTACCCCCCAGCAAGATTACACCACCCACGCCCAGATTACTTATGAAATGCTGTAACTTAGCTGCGGGTGGTTCCCATTGAGGATACTTGATTTGATGGTCGAACAGATAACCGGAGGCGCGTACTACCACCATTTGGGCTACCTGTTCTGCCAGGGAAAGTGTATCTATATCGGGTAATTGAGAAGATTTCAAGTTTCTTCCTCTTCCTCCACCGATACTATATTATCCTTGCGATCGTGGCGATCGTTCTCCTCTGGGAGAGGGTGGTCGCGCCGTTCTTGCTCAATCCGGTTGAGCAGAGATAAGATGCGATCGCCTCGTTCTAGGGATTTATCTTCCACAAACACGACTTCCGGCGTCCGACGCAAACGCACGCGATGACCGAGTTCCCGACGAACATAACCTGTCGCCGCCTTTAACCCTGCCATTGTTTCTACTTTTGCTTCCGGAGTGCCATAGATACTGACAAATATCTTGGCGTGCTGAAGGTCTCCCGAAACATCCACATCCGTCACACTGACCATACCTGCGCCCACGCGGTCATCTTTGATGCCGCTAAGCAGCATTTGGCTGACTTCGCGCTGTATTAGTGCAGCAACGCGGGAAACCCGACGATCTGTAGCCATAACAATACCCTGCCTTTTTGGCAGTAATGAATCATGCCTCTCACCATCGTAACTAAACCGGGCTTAAACCCAGCATCGCTCTCAGGGTCAGGGCAACAAAAATTAAGCCTGCAATAAAAAAGCTAACGAGGGCGATCGCTGTTACCGGACGCCTAAATAGCGGTGCTAACCAGCCGAACAGGAAGAAGAATACGCCTGTTATCACGGTAACAAAGTACGTGCAATAGCGATATACGTTTTGCCAAAATCCATCCAACATCTGTATAAAGAGGTGTTAAGCGCGACTGCATCTTAACTGGTAACATTTGTGGGTCAGTTCGACAAGTCCATCTTTGCTTCCGGTACGTTTTAGGTACGTTGTTGCGCTTTAGCGCCCCCACCTATAGGGGCGTTAGGGAAGCCTGGTCCCGTAGCGCTATAGCATTTTTTCTCGGAAAATGCCCTTTATATTCAACTGAACGGACATTCTTTTTGAAGCGAGGGAATCCTTTTTTACCAGGAATTTGCTTTTTACAATTATCATAAAACCGCTTGATGCTTGCCCATGCT
>NZ_JACJPW010000180.1 GCF_014696265.1 Aerosakkonema funiforme FACHB-1375
TGTCAATTTTTACAATACATTTGTACTATCCGTGGGTAGCGATCGCACTCCTGCAAGTGCCTTAACAAAAGTTCATACAGTGTCGATTACTTTTGTCCGACTACTTAGCCCAGAACGCGCCGAGCATAAAAAACAAGAGTTTAGCTTAATAGGGTTTGGCGGTGGGCCGCGTATTTGTCTGGGCATCGCTTTTGCCCAAATGGAAATGAAAATTGTAGCGGCGCACCTGCTGCGTAACTATACCTGGGAATTGTTGCCCGAACAAAATCTCACCTTGGATGCGGTGCCGATGCTGCATCCCAAGGATGGGTTGCGGGTCAACTTTCGGCGCATTTAACTAAACGGACGGAGTTTGAATGGGCAGTAAAATTTGCGAAGGAAAATTCCCGCCACTTTGTACTGTCACGGTAATAATTTGAGCGTCAATTAAACGAGTTTCGGCAGGTAAGTCACCAGTTCCGGGGTTGACGGGATAAGCGGGAAAACAAGCTGCACTCAAACTGAGGCGCAATTGATTGCGTCTGGCAATTCTCATACAGGTTGGCTGAAGGGAAATTGTCAACGGTGCTGTTTTTCGATCCGCTTCGACTCGCACGTATCCTTGGGTAAAATTATAGACGCTGCCATTAGTTTGCACTTCGGAAAGTACGGCACATAAATCAAAACTAGGTTTATCTACTGTACAGTAGACTTCTACCGCTACGTCTCCAGCTATGTGCAAATCTTCTGTTAACGGTGGCGATGTGTAAGTTACAACATCTGTGCGACAGTCGATCGCAGTGCGATCGAAAGCACCGGGCGGATTGCTAGCATGACCTCCCAAAGCGGGAACCGGTCGCCAAGGATCGTGTACGAATACATCTTGGGATTTTGGATTGTTTGCTGCTTGCTCTTTTCTCACTAATTTGCCGGCGTCATCCCGCAAATTGGCTAAACCGTTACTTGACAAAAAGAAAGGTTTACGATGATTTGTCGGCCATTTTTTAAAAGATTGCCACAAGTTACTGCCCATTTCAAATAGACAGACGGGTAATTCTTTCAATAATCCCGTATCTTTGCCTTTGAGGAATTGGTCAAACCAGCGAATTTGCAAAAGATCGATCGGATTGACAGCAGCCGCACCGTAGTCTATTGCACCAACTTTGCGCCCCCAAGGTAGATGCCCCCAAGGGCCAATTAACAAATACTGAGGAAAAGCGCTGCGGGATGCCATTTCTTTATATAAATGCAGCGTACCGCGCAAGTAAGTATCGAACCATCCCCCAATATGCAGCATAGGCATATCTACGTTTTGAAAATAGGTTTTTGGCGAAAGTGTTTGCCAATATTTATCCGGTTTGGGATGATTTAACCAATCATGATAAAAAGAGTCGGGTGCGAGAGTTTTCAATATTTCCGGATGGGCGGGAATTAAGTCGGACAAAGGTAAGTTACGATAAGCGGTGTAAAGAGCTTGATAAGCTTTTTCATCTTTGTGCAAACGAGCGGTTTCTGCTGCTAGCTGAATTGCCCAACTCAAGTTATCTTGCCAACGAAACGCTCCGCCTTCATAAGCCCAATCGGTATATAAATCGTAGCCAATCATAGCGGGGCAAATAGTTTTTAAGGCGGGTGGCTTTGCGGTGGCGGCATAGAGTTGAGTCATGCCTTGGTAGGAAAAGCCATACATCCCGACTGCGCCACTGCTACCGGGTAGTTGGGCTGCCCAATTAACAGTATCGAAACCGTCTTCTATTTCGCGGGCAAACAGTTTAAAGTCGCCTTCTGATGTACCGCGTCCGCGCACATCTTGAATGACGACGATGTAACCTTGGGATGCGTACCAAGAGGGGTGAGCGTAGACAACTGTAGATGCGATCGCTTTACCATAAGGTTGACGCATCAGCAATACCGGATAAGTACCTTTGCTATCGGGTCGGTAAATGTCGGCAAAAAGACGCACCCCATCTCTGGTTAACATCGAAACTGTTTCTTTGGTCATTGGGCATTGGGCATTGGGTATTGGTCAGTAGGGTGGGCAATGTCCACCAAATACTCGCTCAAGTAGCAAAAATACCATAAGGGATAACGCATGACCAATGACTCATCACCCTAGAGTTAAATAAGATCTTATTATCCCCATAAATACGGGATAGCCTTCTTTTCAGCAGGGAACTAGCGCATCTGCACGACCGAGAACTCTTAAATCGTCTTCATCTAATTCCACGGGTGTGCCGCTGCGAATCAATTCTACAAAGTCTTCGTTGGGAACCATAAAACAAAGGGCGTACAAACGTTCCGAACCTGTATTTTCAATTACGTGAGTTGCGGTTGGCGGTACTAATATGCTGTCGCCGGCGCGAATGGGGACTGTTTTGCCATCGCAGCTTGCTCTACCTTCTCCTTTGAGGATAAAAAACATTTCTACAGCTAGATTATGTCGATTGGGGGGAGTTTTACCGCCGACATCAAAAATTTCTACGCACAAAGTTAACGATACATCAGCACTTGCCGGCTCGAAGACGATCGCTAACCGGTTGGTATCGTGGGGGCTGATGCGATACGCTTGATAGTCTCTGGGAGATTTAGCGATCGGAATCATGCAGCGATTATTCATTTTTTATCCGTCCTTTGTTATCGGTCAGTTGTCAGTTGTCAGTTGTCAGTCATTAATCAATGACAACTGACATCCAATTAATTACTAATTGCTTTTAAGATAGCTTGAGAATCGGTGACGAAACCAAAACATTGTTTGACGTTATAAAGAGTGGCTTGCCAGCAATACTCCGGTGAAGTAGTGGCAGTGCAATCTTTTACTAAAATGCAATCATAACCGAGGAAATTAGCGTCTTGCAGCGTCGCCATTACGCATTGATCTGCATTCACTCCCCCAAAAAATAAAGTACTTTTTCCCAGATTCCGCAGGAGACTATCCAATGGTGTATCCCAAAAACCGCTCATTCTGTATTTATCAACACGGATATCTTCTGGTTTTTGTTGTAATTCATCGACAACAGCAGCTGCCCAACTGCCTGCGATCAGAACTTTAGCACCGTTGGCTGGTAGAGGATCGCCCAAACCGACACCATCACCGGTAGGATTGTAAACGTGGCGCAGTCCGGCACTGATATTGATTAAGTCGGGGCGGTTTCCCCAGTTAAGCCAAATTACGGGAACTTTGACATTTCGCAATTCTGGTAGGAGAGTTTTGAGGGGATTGATGGGAGTGCGTGCGGGTGTCACGTCTACGCCTATATGCGCTAACCAGCCATTGGGATGACAGAAATCATTCTGCATATCAATTACCAATATGGCGGCTTTTGCCAAATCCAGGCGCAGCGTTTTGGTTTCTGTCGCCAGGGTAATAGGCTGCGGTTCTAGGGGTGGGCGGGTGATATCGGCTATTTGGGCATCAACTGCCCAAGCATTTGGGGGTAAGCCCAAGGTACGCAGAGGTATCATAATAGTTTTGAGTTTTGAGTTTTGAGTTACAGGTTTGTTGTAGCTCAAAATCGAATTACACTTATATGTTGAATACTACTTTTTAGCGCCAAAACTCGTAAAATTTTCTAAATTCTTAATTTCAAGGTAAATTGCGTGACTTTTACTCTCCAGAAAGCTTTGGTTCCCGTCGATCGCGGTTACTCTACCGTTGATGTGCAAGTGGTGGACGATCGCATTACGGCGATTGCGCCCAATCTAGAGGCGATCGGTACTGTTGTAGATTGTCAAAACAAACTGCTACTCCCAGGTTTTGTCAACGCCCACACCCACTCCTCGGAAATGTGGCAGCGGGGAGCAATTCGTCCCGTTCCGCTGGAATTGTGGTTGGCGGAACTGTACGACTTTGTACCCCTGGAAATCGAGCAAATTTACTTGACGGCTTTGGGTACGGCAGTAGAAACTTTACTGTCTGGAGGGACAAGCGTTGTCGATCACTTGGTTTTGATTCCTGGGAAAGAAATCGAAACTATTGCAACTGCGGTTCGCGCTTACAAAGAAGTTGGTATCCGCGCTTTTATCGCGCCTCTGATTCAAGATGAATCTCTCACGGCTGGCGTTCCCTCTGGCGGTACCGAACAGGAACACGATGCTTATATTCGCTCGACTGGCGCAACTTTAGCATTAATACAAGATGCTGTAAATAAATTTCACAACCCGTCGGAAGGGGTGTATATTTTGGTTGCGCCAACGGGCATTCAACTGTGTTCGGATGCTTTGTTTACTGGGTGTGTAGAATTGAGCGAGCGCTACAATCTTTGCCGCCATTCTCACTTGCTGGAAACGAAAGCTCAAGTATTGCTGGCGCAAGAAAAATACGGTTGTAGTGCTGTCGAACATTTGAAAAGGCTCGGTTATCTCAGTGAGCGGACTTCTTTAGCGCACTGCGTTCATTTAACCGATGAGGATATCGCTATTTTAGCAGAAACTCAATCTACTGTTGTACACAATCCCCTCAGCAATCTGCGCTTGGGTAGCGGGATCGCGCCTATTTTGAAATATCGACAAGCGGGAGTAAATGTTTCTTTTGGTTGCGATGGTTCTGCCAGTAATGATTCGCAAGATTTACTGGAAGCTATTAAAATTGGTTCTCTCCTCCACAACGTCACTGATTTAGATTATCAGCATTGGATAACGCCGCGTCAATCTGTAGAAATGGCATCTTTCGGCGGTGCTAAGGGATTAAATGTCGCGGATGAACTCGGTTCGCTGACTGTGGGGAAAAAAGCTGATTTTGTACTTTACGATCTTACCAATTTGTCGTTGCTGCCGCGCACAGACCCGATTGGTTTGTTGATTTTGGGGCGTCCCACTCAGGTAGTTGATAGTGTTTGGGTGAATGGTAAAAAAATTGTGGGGAATGGGCAAGTGACATCTATTGATGTGGATAATTTAAGGAAGGAATTGTTCGATCGCAGCCAGTGGGTGACAAATCGTCAGTCTCAAACGCTTGATGAAATTGAAGCTCATTATCGCAGTGTGATGGGATTGTCAGAAAAAAGCGGTTATTCTTAATTAGTTAGTTGTCAGTTGTCATTAGTTAAGGAAAATGAACAATAATTAATGACAACTGAAAAATGACAAACCAAAGAAATAAATTTCAATTTCGACTAGAGCGAGGATAAAAATTCATGAATAGAGAACAAAGACGGAAAGCTGCCAAAAATAAAGATAAAAACATTCAAAGTATTTTTGGCGGCTACAATAATTTACCATCAGATGCTTTATCTTATGCACTGTCTTTGCACAAAAGTGGACAGTTGGCGCAAGCACAAACTATTTACGAACAAATACTTCAGTCGGAACCAAAAAATCCCAAAGCATTGAATGGTTTGGGTTTGATCAAGTCGCAAAGAGGTGATGAAAAAGGGGCGATCGGTCTCATTTCTGCTGCTGTAAATGCGGAACCGAACAATGTTGGATATTTAAATAATTTGGGGAATATATACAGAACAACAAGGCGGATTGATGAGGCTATTCAATGTTATCAAAACGCTAGAGAAATCAATCCAAAATATGCAGAAAGTCACTTTAATTTGGGTGTAGCGTTTACAGAAAAAGGGATGGTGCTGGAAGCGATCGAAGCTTTGGGAAATGCGGTGACTTTGAATCCGCAACATCCACGCGCTCACGTGGCGATGGGGCATTTATTCTTGGGAATTGGTTTGTTAGATGAAGCGATCGCATCTTATCAAAAAGGTCTATCGGTGGTGCCAAATTTCTTTGAAGCGCTCACATCTTTGGGGATGGCATTTTATCGGAAAGGCGATCTGAAATCGGCACAATCGGCTTATCAAAAAGCTTTGGAAATGAATCCTTACTCTACAGAAGCTCTTTCTAATATTGGTGCCGTTTTCTACGAACAAGGTAGGGTTGATGTGGCGCTTGCTTGTTATCGGGAAGTTGCCAAGTTAGAGCCTAAGAATCCCGATACTCAAATTAACCTCGGTTTTATTTTGAATCAACAAGAACAAAATGAAGAAGCGGTAGAATGTTATAATAGGGCGCTAAAACAAGAACCGAAATCTCTCAAAGCAATGGCGGGATTGGGGGAAGTTTTTGCTAAGCAATCTCAATGGGATGAAGCAATAAAAGTTTATCAAAATATTCTCAAAATCAACGCAAATTCGGCGGAAGCTTACGTTAATTTGGGGATTGGATTGCGGGAAACTGGCGATGTAGATGGAGCGATCGCACAATTCGATCGAGCCAGAAAAATCGATCCTAAAAATGTTAAAGCTTACGCTCATCTCGGTTTAGCGCTGCAAGAACGAGACAAAGCGGATGAAGCTTTATCAATTTTTGATTACTCCGGATTGGTGTCGAAATACCAATTCGATCGATTGTCTGGATGGGAGGATTTAAGTGCTTACAATGCAGACTTGAAAAACTACATCTACAATCACCCTACTTTACTGAAAGATCGGATGGGGAAACCGATAAACAAAGGTCGGCAAACTTACGAAATATTTACCGATCGCACGCCAGTTATGGTAGCATTACGGGAAATGGTAAATAGCCATATTCGCGATTATTTAAGCAAATTCGCCACCAATGCCAAAAATGGTTATTTTTCTCAACTTCCATCGCAATGGAAATTGAGCGGTTGGGCTGTGGTTCTTGAACCCGAAGGATTTCAGAATTCCCATATTCACCCGGAAAGTTTTGTGAGCGGCGTTTATTACATTCAAATTCCGGATGCTGTCAAACAAAATAATCATGGTGAAGGCAATTTGAGCTTTGAAAATCTGTTTCCCAAGGTAGAAGAACAATCAAAAATAGAAAAATATACTGTCAAACCAGAAGAAGGGTTGCTGGTTCTTTTTCCCTCCTATTTCTGGCATTCGACAATTCCGTTTAGCGGCGATAGCGATCGGGTTTGTATTTCTTTTAATGTCATACCTGGGTAAACTGAGAAACCGGGTTTATTAAGGAAATATCTAGGTCGAGGCTGGAATTTGCCAGAAACCCGGTTTCTAGCCCTAAACTATTGAAATGAGGAAATTTATCATGATTCTGGAAAATGACAACACAGATAAGTCGCGCTCGGATGATGAGGAAGATCGGAAAAATCCAATTCCCACAGCTGTGGAAGAAGGATTTACTCCCGAAGAGGAGAAAGCTTTGCTGGAAAAGTGCGATCGCTTAATCGAAAAGTTTGAGGAACAAATCGAGAAAGAGGACAATTCAACGGATTTGCCAACACCGACATATCGCCTTTTTCCTGAATGAAAAACCACTTTCATCAGTTGGGTTTCGCTATAGTGAAACCCAACCTCCAAATACTCTCTTCCCCCTAGCCCCTAGCCCCTAGCCCCTAGCCCCTAGCCCCTAGCCCCTATCTTACATGGATATCAACATTCCCGATGTGGTAGCTGAGGTGACAGCAGCATTTCAGCGTTACGAAAAAGCCTTGATTAGCAATGACGTTGCTGTTCTTGACGAACTGTTTTGGAAAAGTCCTGAAGTTGTCCGCTATGGGGTGACAGAAAATCTGTACGGTTATGATGCGATCGCCAATTTTCGCAGTAACCGATCGCCCGCTAATTTAGAAAGAGTGTTGCTGAATACAATTGTCACAACTTACGGACGAGATTTCGCCACAGTAAATACAGAGTTTAAGCGACCGCCAACAAGCGATCGCATCGGACGCCAAAGTCAAACCTGGATGAAAACTGAAGAAGGGTGGCGCATCGTTAGCGCCCACGTTTCGTTTTTATTGGTTAATGGTTAATTGTTAATTGTTAATTGCTTACCGACTTTCTGGTATTATTTATTCTGTTACAGGTATTTTACCTGGTAACACTTAGAAATCGTGATGAATCTTTCGGGTTGATGGTGGAAAATGTTTGCGTATGTTACAGATAGCTGGGATGGTGGGTTACGGCACGGGAACTTAATTATCGATCGAAAGTTCAGAAATTATCGCCCGTGCCTAACCCACCCTACGATGAAATAAGTTTTGATTACCACTTTTGACTCTTTTATTTTACCTAGCCCCTAGTCCAAGCGCTCTTTCTTTATTTTGACTTTTGACTTTTGACTTTTGACTTTTGACTTTTGAATGAGTGACTTTCGTAGCCCCTTTTTAAACAGGCAAGAACAATGACATACGCTGTTGGTATCGACTTGGGAACGACAAATTCTGTCGTATCTGTCTTTCGCCGAGGAGTGGTACAAACTATTGCAATTGACGGTCGTTCTACCATGCCTTCTGTAGTTTCTGTGCGAGAAGATGGCAGCATATTGGTGGGGAGTGCCGCAAAATCAAGGTTATTGCTAGACCCTGCGAACACCGTCGCTTCGGCAAAGCGTTTCATGGGAAATCGCCACAAATTCTACAATGTCGCTGGCAAATCTTTATCTCCTGTCGATATTGGCAGTATGGTACTGAAGCGAATTGTGGAAAGTACGCGCATAGCCTTGGGTGAAGAAATCCGCGACGCTGTGATTACGGTTCCTGCTTATTTTACCGACGCGCAAAGAGAAGATACGAGACGCGCTGGCGAACAGGCGGGATTGAACGTATTGCGCCTCATTCCCGAACCTACCGCAGCTGCGATCGCCTACGGTTTAGATAAAGGTAAAGACCAAACTATTATGGTTTACGACCTGGGCGGCGGCACTTTTGATGTGTCAATTTTGCGCGTGCAAGGCAATCGTTTCGAGGTCAAAGGTGTAGGTGGAAATACTAATTTGGGCGGCGATGATTTCGATCGAACTATTATAAATTGGGCTAGCGAACAGTTTAAAATTCAAACGGGAATTGACTTGCAAAGCGATAATAGTCGCTTGGGAATTATCGCGCGGCAACGTCTCAAAGATGCTGCTGAAACTGCTAAAATCGAACTTTCTGTAAGTGATTCTGCTACGATCGCAATTCCTGATTGTTTGGGTCATGCGTTGGAATTGGAACTTTCTATTTCTGAATACAACAATTTAATCGCACCGCTATTGCAACGCACAGTCAATTGTATGAAATCAGTTTTGCAAGATGCGCGTTTGCAACCGGAAGATATCGATCGCGTTATTCTCGTCGGCGGTTCCACCAAAAACCGCGCCGTGAGGGAAATTGTCGCCAGGGAAATCAAAGAACCTTACACAAGCGATCGCGTAGATGAAGTAGTGGCCCACGGTGCTGCGATCGCCGCCGCTAATCTTTCCTTACCCGATGAAGTTTCCCTCGATGTGCTAGATGTCACCGCTCATTCTCTGGGCATTTCCATGCTCAACTACAAGGAAGAGTTAGTTTTCAAGCCGATCGTTCCCCGACAAACCACCTATCCTTGCAAGCGCGGTATTATCGGCTACACAAATCGCCCACTACAAAACGAAATTGACATACCCGTTTTTCGCGGCGAAAATACCGACCCCAACTACAACGATTATCTAGGCATACTTTCCTTACCAGTATCTCCGCCGCAGTCGGAAATTGTGCCTGTTGCCGCTATTTTCGACCTAGATGCTGATGGTATCATCCACTTCACGGCGGTGCAATTGCCACCTGGATCGCAAAGCGCATCTATTATAGAAAACGCCAGAGAAAATAAAGGTCTTGTAGACTTGAATGCGGTAGAAGCTTTAATCAAAAGTGGCGAAGCGCAGACAAAGATGGCGCAAATTAACAGTAAATAATTTACCCATTTCCAAAATTAAAAAATGAGCATAATTCCCAAACACAGTCCCTATATTTTCGGAATCGACCTGGGTACGTCTAACTCTGCGATCGCAGTTTTTATCAAAGGACAAACTGAGATAATTCCGATTGACGGCAATAAAACCCTGCCATCAGTTTTTAGCGTGCGTGCAGATGGGGAAATATTAGTGGGAAAAGCGGCACGCAATCGGTTAATTATCGACCCGGAAAATACGGTTGCCTCCATTAAGCGCGAAATGGGAGGAAATTGGACAAAAGAGTTTAAAGCTTTACCGGGAAAAGTTTACACCCCTATCGATATTACTGCGGAAATTTTATCAAAATTAGTTAATAGTGCCCAACAAGCAGGTACGGTAGATTTGCTGGGTACTCCCCGTGCGGCGGTGATTTGTATTCCCGCCAATTTTGATGACGCCCAGAAAACAGCAACTCTAGAAGCGAGTAAGTTGGCTAATTTGGAAGTGGTCTATTTATTAGAGGAACCGGTAGCTGCTGCTATCGCTTATGCCTTGGAAAAAGAACGCGACCAAACTATTTTAGTTTACGATTTGGGAGGCGGCACTTTCGATGTTTCCATTCTCCAGGTAGACTCAACCAAAAATAATCAAGCTGAGTTTAAAATTTTAGCAAAAGAAGGCGTATCTAAACTGGGTGGAGATGACTTCGATCGACAAATTATGGCAATTGCTGCCTCCAAGTTCAAAGAAATATCAAATATCGATATTTTCGATTTGCAAAAAGACCAGGGAATCTCCGTTAAAGCTTTGCGGTCAGCACAACAAAAACTCAAAGATGTGGCTGAAACTGCTAAGTGGGAACTTACGGAATCTCAAACTGCACAAATTGGCATTCCTAACTTAATCAAAGATGAATCCGGCAATGTCTACAACCTGGATATCGAAATTACCCGCAGCGAATTTAATGACGCTATTCGGGAATTAATTCTGCTTTCCAAAGACGCCGTAGAAACAGCGTTGGCTAGTGCCAAACTAACTATAGAAGATATCGATCGCATCATTTTAGTGGGCGGTTCTACTAAAGTACCGCTGGTGCAAGAAATGCTTACCGAAATGTTTGGCAAACAACCCTATGCGGATACCGATCCGGATACGGTTGTAGCGCGTGGTGCTGCCATTTTTGCTGCCACTTTGAACGTGGAATCAGATGCAGACATAAGTAGGGATGAGTTTGTCAAACCTCCCATCCTGGGAATCCAAAATATTGTGACGCATTTCTTGGGTATTGCCACGCAAGGAGGTAAGTTTAGCTGTTTAATAGAAAAAGGTCTCAAAATTTCACCTAACGAGTCTTTAGCAGTTAGTAAAGAATTTACTACTTCGCGAGATGATATGACTGAATTACGCATTTCTGTCTATCAGTCCGATAAGTGGGTAGAATTTGTGGGTACTGATGAGATCAACTGTATCGGTGAATTTTTCTTAACTGGAATACCGCCGAAACCGCGAGGGGAAGAACGTGTGAAAGTTACTTTTGAAATCGATTCGCAGAACTTACTGAAAGTGAAAGCAACCAGTTCTAGTTCCGTCGGAGGATTGGAAATTAAAAAGTATTGAGTTCGGTATGGAGATTTGGAACAATGGCGCGAAGAGTTAGGATTGAAAATTTAAAAGTTAGAGTGAGGAAGAAAAGATTTGGCAATCGGGATTCTGCTTGGGAGAAGCAATTGCAGGAATTCGATCGCAGAATTTCAGGATTAGAAAATCAGGTTGCTAAAATTCTGGAAATGTTGCAGCAGATAGTGGAGGAGCGGGAGAGCGGGGGAGCGGGGGAGTGGGGGAG
>NZ_JACJPW010000181.1 GCF_014696265.1 Aerosakkonema funiforme FACHB-1375
GCCGCCCAACAAAGTAAGGTTGGCTAAACCTGAACTAAACGCCTGTGGACAAGTTGCGTGCCGACACCCTTGGTAGAAACAGGAAGTAGACAGCGTTGTCCAATTATGTCCGGCAATGTATAAGTTCTACGTAGCAGTATCGTTATGTCTGCAATTGCAGTTCCTAAAAAAACAAACAGCAAAATCAATATTCTGATCGTGGATGACCAGCCGGACAATTTGCGAATCTTGTCTAGCATTTTGCGGGATGAAATGTACAAGGTGAGACAAGCTATCAGTGGAGAAGTCGCCTTGGCTGCGATTCAGGCCAATACTCCCGATCTGATCTTGCTGGATATCCGGATGCCACAAATGGATGGCTATCAGGTTTGTTCGATTCTGAAAGCCAATCCCGCCACTCGCGATATCCCCGTGATTTTCTTGAGTGCGTTGAATGATGCCAGCGATAAGGTCAAAGCCTTTGCCGCTGGTGCAGCAGATTATATTACCAAACCCTTTCAAACCGAGGAAGTACTGGTTCGGATCGGACATCAACTCACGATTCGGCAGCAGCAGCAGCAATTATTAGAGCAGAATCAACAGCTACAGCAAACCGGAGCAATGCTGCAATTTCAGGCCGAACAAGAACGGTTAATGGGCACAATTATTCAACGAATTCGGCAATCTCTCGATAAAGAAGTTGTTTTCAGTACAACGGTTTCTGCCATTCAACAGTTGCTGCGAGCCGAGCGCGTTTTAATTTATCAATTGTTTGAGAATCACACGGGAAAAGTGGTTGACGAAGCAGTTGTATCCGGGTTCCCAGCTATTTTGGGAATGGATTTTCCACAAGAAGTATTTCCCTCCACTTATCACGAACTTTACAAACACGGCAGGATTTGTATCATTAATGATATCTATGCCAAAAATGCTGATATTACCCCTTGTTTAGTTAAATTTGTCGAACAATGGGCAGTTCGAGCCAAGTTAGTTGTACCGATTCTGGCTAATGAAAACCTCTGGGGATTGCTGATTATTCACCATTGCTCTGCCCCCAGAGTATGGCTGCGTTCGGAAGTGAGTTTGCTTTCCCAACTGGCAGGGCAGATTGCGATCGGTATTCAACAGGCAGAACTATATCAGGAAATCCAAAATTTTAACAGCACTTTGGAACGGCAAGTGCATATTCGTACTTTACAATTACAGCAATCCCTCGCCTTTGAAGCTACTCTCAAACGCATTTCCGATAAAGTACGCGACTCGTTAGATTCCCATCAAATTCTGCAAATTGCAGTCAAAGAATTAGCCACCGCGATCGAAGCAAAAGCTTGCGATGCTGCCCTCTACAGTCCAGATCGCCTCACCTCGACAATTCACTATCAGTATGTGCAACCTGGGCTACCCGCGACTCAAGGACAACAAATCCAGCTCGAACATGCACCTGAGATATACGCTCAATTGCAGCAGGGATATTGTTTTGCGTTTTGTCAGATGCAAGTTAGCCCCATTCCCTATCATTCAGCAATTTTCGTCTGTCCGATAGTTGATGGGCAATTGCAACAAGCTGGAATTATTGGCCATCTTTGGGTATTCAAAGCGATCGGTTCTAGCTTTAGCGAGATGGAAATTAATTTGGTGCAACAAGTTGCTAACCAGTGTGCGATCGCTCTCCGTCAAGCTCAATTGTATGAAGCTGCTCAAGCTCAGGTCAAGGAACTCCAACGACTCAATCAACTCAAAGACGATTTTCTCAACACTATCTCCCACGAACTGCGTACCCCAATCTCTAGTATCCAAATGGTCACTAACTTATTGATAACGCTAACTAATCAGGAGGAAACTTTCGTTCGGGAAATTTGTGATTTTAAAGAACAAAATAACAAAGCGATCCATTATCTCAAGGTTTTGCAGGAAGAATCTGAGCGGGAACTAAACTTAATCGAAGATCTGCTCAGTCTTCAGCACATCGAAGCGGGTGTTTACGCCAGTCAACCTACTCCGATCGATTTGCGAGACTGGTTGCCTCATGCGATCGAAAGTTTTGAAATTAGAGCCCGAAACCAACAGCAAACACTACAAGTTGAAATCGCTCCCGATTTTCCTATCCTGACTGTTGACTTGCATAGCTTCAGCCGGATCGTCACCGAACTACTCAATAATGCCTGCAAATATACCCCCCCCCGTGAGACGATCTCTATTTATGCTTATACAAAAACCGACCATTTCTATTTAAATATCGTGAATACGGGTGTCGAAATTGCTCCCGAAGAACTGCCTCGTGTTTTTGATAAGTTCTACCGTATTCCTAACAAAGACCCTTGGAAGCACAGTGGCACTGGCTTGGGACTGGCACTGGTAAAAAAGCTAGTTGAGCAAATGCGTGGGACGATCGCTGTTCAAAGCGCGAACAATGCTACCCAATTCATCATTCGATTGCCTCTTTTTATTGAGTAATCTTATCTCTAATTATACGGAATAAGTAGGTGGGCAGAATTACTCCCTTCCCGCTCAAACAATATGTATTGCTTTAGGGGGGAGCGCGGGAGCCAAAAGTCAAAAGTCAAAATTCCTTCCTCTCCCTCTCCCTCTTCCCGACGCCCTAGCCCCCAGTCCCTAGCCCCTTTAAATTGACGATCGCCTTTACCAACTCTTCTGGCTCAACAGGCTTGGGAATATGCCGCTGAAATCCAGCTGCGATCGCTTGTTGTTGGTCAATTTCTCCTGCATAAGCCGTCAGAGCGATCGCTGGCACCTGTCCCCCCTGTTCTGGCGGCATAGTTCGGATTTGCCGAATTAACATATAGCCATCCATCTTTGCCATCCCAATATCGCTGACCACCACATTTACGCTCGATCGCGAGAAAACTTCCAAAGCTTCGATCGCAGATTGAGCAGTTATAACGATCGCCCCTGCTTGTCGCAGGATGAACGCAACTACGTCTCGTGCATCTTCCTCATCATCTACTAACAAAACTCGAAGCTTAGCAAGTGGGCAATCGGCAATAGACAATGAAGAGTAGTCCAATAGCTCACTTTTCTCTTCTGCCAATTCGCTGTTTTCGATTAAGGGCAGCTCAACTGTGAAGGTAGCACCCTGTCCTTCGCCAGGGCTATCTGCGCGAACAGTTCCACCATGTAACTCAACTAAATGACGAACTATTGCCAACCCCAGTCCCAATCCGCCAAATATTCGCGTGGTGGAAGAATCTGCCTGACGGAAATACTCAAACACATGAGGTAGAAATTCTGGAGAAATGCCTTTACCAGTATCGCTAACAGTAATTTGAGCGTAGGAATGGAGAGAGAGAGAAGATGACGAAGCATTTTTGCGATCGCTTTTATCTTCCTCAACTTGCTGCAATCTCACCTCCACTCGCCCTTTCTCAGGTGTAAATTTGACTGCATTAGAAACTAAATTCCAAACTACTTGTTGCAAACGTCCAGAATCTCCTAAAACCTTTCCAGTTGTTGAATCGAGCGATACCTGGATTTGAATCGACTTGGCTTGTGCGGCTAAACGCACCGTCTCCAGTGCCGCGTTAATTGTCCAACCTAAATCTACCGGAGCCATATTTAGGTTTAATTTACCTCGTAGAATGCGGGAAACATCCAACAGATCCTCAATAAGTTGAGTTTGGAGTTTGGCATTACGCTCAATTGTTTCTAGGGCGTAAGCAGTTTTTGCCGCATCTAATCTGCCACTGCGAAGTAATTTAGACCAGCCGAGAATTGGGTTGAGGGGCGTTCGCAACTCGTGAGATAACACAGCCAGAAACTCATCCTTGATGCGGTTGGCTGCCTCGGCTTCTTCTCGCGCTGCTTCCGCCTGTGCTAGATTTTCTGCTAATTGCCGCTCCCGTTGCAAAAGCAAATTAGCCGAAAATTCGAGGGATTTACCTAATAAAGCGATTTCTTCGATCGGTGAGGGCGCGATCTGAGGGCGTTCCCCTTTGGCCAACGCTTCGGCGGCGGCGGCAGATAAGGTAATGCTGCGAGAAATCTGCCGCGCCAGTACGATCGCACCAGTACCGCTGATGAGCAGCAATGTCAAACCAGAGCCGATCGCGACCCACATCGCTTTTTGTGAGGGGCTTTGGATGACTGCCACCGGGACAGTGACGGCAACCGTCCACCCCAAATTCTCGATCCGACTATAGGCGACATATACCCGCTCTCCTTCCAGCGTCCTGTCGCGGTACACTCCCTCACTTGACTCCGCAATCCGTTTGAGGAAAGATGCTGTTCCCCGCTTTCCCACAAAACGATCGGGATTGCGAGTGCGAGCCACCACAATACCGCGAGCGTCAACGACTGTACGAGTCCATTCTCCATCTACAGGAGATTGTTCTTCCACGACGCTCGCTAGTGCTTTCGGGGTAATCACAGCCGTGAGAATGTACCGTAGATTGCCGTTGCGGATCGCGGGAACGCGGACTGCAAAGGCTAGATTTCCCTGCTCTCCAGGGGTGAGATTGCCCACTGTCGGCTGGCGTGTCATGGCAACCCGCACTAGGCTTTCTCGCTCGATCGCAGAAGGCAACGGCATACCAAAAGGTTTTTTGGTGTTCGCCAACTGACGACCGTTTGGTGATAGGAGGATGGCAGTTAACCAGGTTGGTTGCGTCTGCACTACCCGCAGAGCCTGATTGTAAAAGGACTTCAGATCCCCTCGATCGAGTTGCTCGGATGTCGCCAGCGCTTGGAGCGTCCGAGATGTGCTGGCAATCTCGCGCTCTACTGTCTCTGCTAAATTACGGGCAGCTAAAAGTGCGCGGCGCTCTGATGTTGCCTTCTCTTGCTTTGACAGTTGGTAGACGACGGCAACCGCAAACAAGACTACCGGGAGCAAAGACCCTGCCACAAGTAGCACCAGATGCCACCTGAGCGGTAGCACCCAGCTACTGAACATTGTCGAAGTACGATCTGTGCTTGTTTGAGGCAACCCGTTCACCTAGCAGAACTGAAAATTTATCCCTGTAGTTTTTGTCGGTCATATCTTCGATTGTTGCTCTATGAAGAGATCTCCTCCCTCGTGCCGATCGAAGATTATCGCGAGGGCTTCCTCATATCACTTTCCGGAAACCCCGACGTTTTGATAAAAAAGTAGGATTAAAAGTCAATTTCTCACTGCTAATTTTAATGATTGAGTGCCAATCCCCGAACTAAAGTTTCCGTGACGAAGGTAGCAAGACTTTCAACCTCTTTAGTATTACATAGAGAAAGTTGACCATCCATCAGCAGCATTGCCAATCCATGCACCAACGACCAAGCAACCCACGCTAACTGTCGAGATTCTCCAGAACGGATCGTTCCAGCAATTTGTCCTGCCTCGATCGCATTCACAAGTACCCCAAACGCTTCCTTACCCGCTTCCTCCAACAACGGGTACTTGTCTGGATTGCCCCGATAAGCACCAAACATCACTCGATAATGGGATGGGTGTGCGATCGCATATTGCACGTACCCTACACCGATCGCTTCCAGCCGCCGCAACGAATGGGATTCAGCTACAGCTAAGGCTGTATTGAGCGCTTTTGTCAATCCCATAAATCCTTCTTGCGCTACAGCTGCTAAAAGTGCTTCCTTGTCCTCAAAGTGACGATAGGATGCTGTATGAGATACCCCAATCCGACGCGCCACTTCTCGCAGCGACAGGCTGCTGACATCTTTTTCGGCAATTAGTGCGATCGCTTCATCCACTAACGCCTGTCGCAAATCCCCGTGGTGATAAGTCTTTTTGCCACTCATCGGTTACCAGTCCCAAATTGAAGAACTTTTCTTTATTGTATGTTGACACTGGTAACTTACTGAGTTAAATTAGATGTTAACAGCGGTAACATACTAAATCCACTCGCAAAAGGAGCAGCTCGTGAACACTATACAGTCAGATCGGCACTACGACATAATTCTGATCGGTTCCGGCATGGGTGCGCTAACAGTCGCCAGCTTAATGGCACAACTACAAGGCAAGCGAGTTCTAGTTTTAGAACGTCACTTCAAAGCCGGAGGATTTACTCACTCCTTCCAACGCCAAAAATTTCATTGGGATGTCGGCATTCACTATGTTGGGCAAATGAATGAAAGTTCATCGGTGCGGCAATTGTTCGATTTAGTGACGCGCAAAGGCGTGCAATGGAACAAAATGCCCGAACCGTTTGAGAAATTCGTTTATCCTGACTTTCAGTTTGCTCTCTATGGCAACAAAGAACGCTACATAGCAGATTTACTTCGCCTCTTTCCCACAGAAGAAAAAGCCATTCGCCACTATTTCAAAGATCTATCCAAAGCCGCTAACGCTTTGTTTTTGCACAGCCTGCGACAAAATGGTACGGCTTTGTTTCAGGTGATGGGATGGTTGGGGAAAATAGTAAATCGTTTTCCGTTAAATCTCACAACGCAAGCTTATTTGGATAGTCACTTCCAAAATCCTCAACTGAAAGCATTACTCGCTTCTCAATGGGGAACCTATGGATTGCCTCCCGCCCAAAGTTCTTTTGCAGTTCACGCTACGATTGTCAATCACTACTTGGATGGAGGCTACTATCCGGTAGGCGGTGCGGGAACAATTGCGAAAAGCGTTGAGAAAATTGTGGAAGAACACGGTGGTAAGTTCCTTTTAAATCGAGAAGTCACCGAGATTTTAATTGAGAATAACCGCGCCGTTGGTGTGCGAGTCAGGAAAGTCAACACAAAAGATGTTATAGAAGAGTATTACGCACCTGCGATTATTTCTAATGCTGGGGCTGCTACTACTTATCTGAAACTGATTCCATCCAATTATCCGATTCCATTTCGAGAGTCTTTGCGTAGATTTATGCAGCAGCATCCACCAGCAACGAATGTGACGCTTTATCTGGGATTATCGTCCGACCCGCGTCAGTTAGGTTTTCAAGGCGAAAATCACTGGATTTACGAAGACACCGATCATAATAAAGTGTATGGCGATCGCGCTAATTGGATACATACTGGCAAACCATTGCAAGCATACCTTTCCTTTCCATCTCTCAAAGACCCCAAAGCAACAACTCATACGGCTGAAATTATTACTTGGGCAGATTACGATGAGTTTGTCAAGTGGCGAGAACAGCCTTGGTTGCATCGAGACCGAGATTACCAAACTCTCAAGCAAGGTATTAGTCAGGCGTTGATAGATTTAGTCGATCGGCATTATCCTGGATTTGCTAATTTAGTCGAATACTGCGAAGTTTCTACTCCTATTACGAACGAACATTTTACCGCACATCCCCAAGGCGGAATTTACGGAATTGCTGCGGTGACAGAACGTTTCCAAGCCGAAAATGCAGCGTGGATGAAAGCAAAAACCCCTTTAGAAGGGTTATATCTTACTGGCGCGGATTTAGTAGGAGGAGGTATTGTACCAGCGACGATCGCAGGAGCTATAACGATCGCTCATATTCCCGGTGGAATTCCGCTTGCTCAAACATTTACTACAGCTGCTAAATTTGGCAAGCATGAAGTAACTGCACAACCGCTGTTAGTATCAAATCGCGTTCATTAATTACAGTTGGATGAAACAGGGAAAAATTTAAGAGTTTCCAGTCCGCTCCCCTGTCGATATTTTTCGATTTGGCTCTTAGCCGAAAGCAAAAAATTTAACATCGTCACTAATTTCGTAACTAGGCGAATATAGCAAAAGCTGTTGTCAGTAGGGGCGAAGCATTTAGCAATAACTCTTTTGGCAAGAGCGAAAAATTATCGCCCAAATGCGAAAGCCCCTCCCTATCTCCTAGTTTCTCGCCCCTAGTCCCTGGCTATATTTGTTTACAAGCGGAGATTGTTTCAAATAAAGCCTTAACAGGCGCAGCCAGCGCAACCAAACTTTAGCAGGTTCCTCAAAGAAGGTAAAAATATCACCGTAAGCCTGGTTAGTTTTTTGATGGTGTATCCAATGCCTTTCTGGAGTTGTGATAAAGATTACTTTGCACAAAATAGTCACTAGCTTGGGAGTTTTTGCTCCCAAGCTAGTTATATGTCTCCACCAAACGTGAAATTGACCGAAAAGCAGTCCGCCAATTACACCTATAGGAGAAAAAGGCCACAGTACTACTGCCACTATCAGGTAAGGCAATGCACCCAGGATTCCATCTAAAAGAACCAGCGGATTAAATGTCAAGATAGCGTAATGACGGAAGTTTTTTTTCCAGGAATGGTGAGTTGTTACGTGGAGAGTACCAAAAATGTGTTCGGGTATGTGGTAAAAAAAGGTAGAAAGGAAGTCACCCAAAAACAGTAATAACCAAGCTACACAGATTGCTTCAAGCATTTTTACTTCTCAAATTCAATCAAACGTTAAAATCATACTTACTTTTGTTAAACTAAACCTTAAGAAAATATTAATATTTAATTAATTATTGAACATTTCAACTACTCTAATTGCTCATATGGCTTGAGCTAGTCCCATTTCTCCAAAAATGCCATCGATATCAACGAGATCGATCGGCCATTAAACTTATCGATTCCCACTCTAAAAGGAGTATGAAACTATGTTTGATTACAGCTTAGAACATCTCTTTTCTTACACCATAATTCTGAAAAACCCGATTGAGTTTATTTGTCAGCAATCGGTAATTTGTTGAAAATTACCTTATTTGAGTGCAATTACAGGCTCTAGCAATGCCATAATAGTTTTCTGCAATCCTATCTGGTAATCGATTTTAATGACTACGCCCATACAAGTTCTAGTTACTGGTGCAACAGGACGTACAGGTTCGCTCGTTTTCCAGAAATTACAGCAACGTCCCCAGCAGTTTATAGTGCGGGGATTTGCTCGTTCCAGCGATAAAGTTCGGCAATTATTCGGCACAAGCGATAACTTTTTCTACGGTGATATCCGCGACTCAAACACTCTGATCGAAGCGCTAGAAGGTTGTTCTGCGTTGGTCATTCTCACCAGTGCTATTCCCCAGGTGAAAGGAATCCCACAACCGGGTCAGCGTCCTGAGTTTACCTTTCCTGATGATGAAATGCCACAAGTAATCGATTATCAGGGTCAGGTTAATCAAATCGATGCTGCAAAAGCTTCTGGAATCGATCGTATAGTTTTGGTCGGTTCAATGGGCGGCACTAATGAAAAGCATCCTCTTAACAGTATCGGCAATGGCAACATCTTGATTTGGAAACGTAAGGCAGAACAGTATTTAATTGATTCTGGCATTGATTATACGATCGTTCGCGCTGGCGGTCTATTAGACCAAGCGGGCGGCAAACGAGAACTTCTAGTCGGTAAAAATGACACCATGCTGGTTAATCCACCAAATGGAATTCCGACTTCGATTCCCCGTGCAGATGTGGCAGAAGTGGTGGTGCAAGCTTTGTTGGCACCAAATGCTCGCAACAAAGCATTTGACTTGATTTCTCAACCGGAAGATGCGCCCGGTACTGTAGTGACTACAGATTTTACCGCTTTGTTTGCACAAACGACACCAGGATTGTGATTTATTAGACATCTCCTCCACAAGAATCTCAAAAGGCAGGCAGGATGCCTACCCCACAAGAATTTGTGGAGATGTCTAATAGACATCTCCTCCAAAAGAATACGGAAGATTTGCAAATCCAAAGAAAGGTGTGTTATAGTAATAAAGCTGAAAAGGACGCATAGCTCAGTTGGTTAGAGTACTACGTTGACATCGTAGGGGTCACTGGTTCGAGTCCAGTTGCGTCCATTTAATTAATAAAGCTGAAATGTATAAAGCACAAGGGTTTCAGCGTTATTTTGCTATTGTACAGTTTGCATTTAACCCTGTTACACAGGCATATAACACAAAGAAATTGACCTAAATCTGACCTAAGCGTTAAATAGCTTCTGATACTCTTCTGCCTAGTTAGCGGGGATTCCACATAAAATCGTGCCATCACGTCTTACAGGCGATTCTGGTAGGAGTGCGATCCTATTAGCAAGCAAACCGTCATTGGGCAATAGCGCGAGTACGGTTTTCCGCACATAAAATTGACGAAATAAAAAGGATAGCAGTTGTATTTCTACTATCCTTCATTGATTGAATTGAGTTACTAGAACAAATCAGGTACTTCTACACGATTGATGATACCTGCATAATTGTTATAGATTGTTTGAATTCCATCAAGAATGTAGCAAGGCCCCTCCCCTCTTTCAATGAAAGCACTAAAACGGTTTTTAAAATCCATTTCCGGGAAAGTGGGCCTTATCCTCACCATCACCATCATCCTTCTTTCCCTTTTAGCCCCCATCCTCCATCCCTACGATCCCGCTACGGACAGAAATTATCTGGTGCGGTTGCAATCTCCCACTCCCGAACATTGGTTTGGTACTGATGGATTGGGACGAGATATTTTAGTTTTGGTGTGGTACGGGATGCGAACTTCTCTATCGGTCGGACTGATATCGGTGGGATTGGGACTGATAGCAGGATTAATTTTGGGATTGATTGCTGGGTATTTCCGAGGTTATCTCGAAACAGTAATTGGTTGGTTGACGGATATTTTGTTGGCTTTTCCATCTATATTATTAGCGATCGCGATCGTCACCGTTATCGGCCCCAGTTTGCCAAGCGTTATGCTGGCAGTGGCAGTTGTGCAAGTTCCCATTTACATCCGACTGACTCGCAGTATGGTACTCTCCCTCAGAGAGCGGGAATTCGTTCAAGCAGTCAAAGCACTCGGCGCTTCCCCAACGCGCATTATTTTCTACCACATTTTACCCAGCACCCTATCGCCCATAGTGGTGCAAGCTACACTTTCCATTGGTACTGCTACCCTAGAAGCAGCAGGATTGGGATTTTTAGGTTTGGGCGCACAACCTCCCACTCCAGAGTTGGGAACTATGCTTTCCGACGCTTTCAAAGGCGGTTATTCTCTTTCTTCACCTTGGACGACAATTTTCCCCGGTTTGTTTATTACCCTAACAGTCTTAGCTTTTAATCTTTTAGGAGACGGTTTGCGCGATAGTTTAGATCCCCGCACTTAAAAAGGGAGTGGGGGAGCGGGGGAGTGGGGGAGCAGGGGAGTGGAAGAATTAATATTTCCCTTTTTCCTCTTCTTTTTGACTTTTGACTTTTGACTTTTGACTTTTTCTAGCCCCTACCTCTGAACCAGCCAGTTACGGTGTATAAAACCATGTTCATTGCTGATGCGATCGCACTGAACAAAAAAATTCTTTCCCTCACTTCTCTACCGCTCATCCGATAAGTTGTGGCACGACCCCTGCCACCTGCCCCATCGCGTTCTAAATCGTAAAGAATTTTTTCTACATACCACCTGTCAGACTTGCCTGGATATTTAAATTTTGCTTGTTCCAGCAGCCTTTTTGCTAAGGCTTTATTTCCTTTTACCGAAAACCGTGCGTGAAAGCCCCTGGCTTTAGACATGGGGATGAAACGCACCTGGCGATTTTAATCGCCGTCAAGTCCCTGGTTTCCACTTCTGATTCTCAAT
>NZ_JACJPW010000182.1 GCF_014696265.1 Aerosakkonema funiforme FACHB-1375
TGTCAATTTTTACAATACATTTGTACTATCCGTGGGTAGCGATCGCACTCCTGCAAGTGCCTTAACAAAAGTTCATACAGTGTCGATTACTTTTGTCCGACTACTTATTCCTGAGAACGTTGATAAAGTCGGGCATTTTCTAGGGAAATTGCGGCTTGAGCGCAGATTAGGTTAAGTAGTTCGATGCGATCGCTGGTGAATGCCCCGGTTGTTAAATTATTTTCTAGATATAAAATGCCCATCAACTTACCTTGATGCAAAATCGGGCTACACAAGATACTTTTCGGCTGCTGACGTATGATATATGGGTCGTTGGCTAGAGTCGGATCGGCAGTTGCATTTATTAGCACAACAGTTTGCCTGTCATACTTGACTTTGTAAATCAGTCTGTGAGGAATATCCTGGCTATCTTCAATGGGAATACACTGCAAGACAATTGGCTTTGAACCTGTGGTAATCGATCCTTTGATTAACAGGCGCTCGTCTCGCAACAGCATTAACACGCATTTATCAGCCCCAGCATTTTCAATGACGATTTCAAGCAACGATGAAAGCAGTTTTTCAAATTCGATTTCACCTGAGATAGAATGAGAAGCTTTGAGAATGGCAGCTAAATCTAAAGCAACAGATACATTACTACTGTGGGAAGTGCTGGAACTGACAGATGTAACATTTGCCAATGAGAAGATTGTGTCCCTAGTGGAGAAGGGAGTATGGATTTGCTGGAGGATGGGGGCTAGCAGTTGTGGATAGCATCTTTCCAGATCGGCAATTTTGGCTTTTGCACCCCATTTTTCGTAACAATAGTAAGCTTCTTGTATATAGCCTGCGGCGAATTTTTCTTTGCCCCATTCCAGGCAGAATTTGCCTGCAAGTTCGCTTGCTAGAGCTTTTTCTTGGAGGTAACCATTGACTTCGGCTCCAGAAATAGCACTATCGAACAGTTCAATTGCCTCTGTTTTCTGTCCTGATAAAACGCTTAAAACTGCATTTACGAGATCGTACTTATGAGCAAAGTTTTCCGGACAACTAGCTGCCCATAAACTCAGTTGTGCTTGGTTTGATTTAACTTTTTGGATGTAAGTATTGTCTAAACCTAGAGAATGAATCCGGCAGTATTCAGCTATAGCAATAGATTGATAGAAATTGATCGCTGCCACCTGATATTTTCCAGTAATTGTACCAACGAGGTCTTCAGCCCCCTGAGCCGATTCCAATGCCTCCTCATAGCGCCCGTAGAAACATAAAATTTTAGTTTTTAGGAGCAAATAGTGGCAAATTGCATAATCACTGTTGTGTATCCTACAGGCTTCAAGATGCTGCTGCTCAGTCGGGATATCCTCAGCAGGACTAGCTGTAAGTTCAGCAAGCGCAATTTTTAATCCAGAAAGCACATCCACAGGAAGCTGATAGTTAAGTTTCTTGGCACAAAATTCTAAATATTCAGGCAGATTTTGCTGAATTTCTAATAGGCTTTCTCCTGCATAAAATGGAATGAGCAGCTTGTACATCAAAAGATTACCTGAGAAAACCATCTCCCCAGACTGTAGCCCAGCCACTAATCCTCGATCGAAAATTGGCCCGGAGCAACGCAAAGGACGCACCCAGGAAAGCAGATTATTCCCCAGCATATAGCAAGCTTTACATAGATTATCTGCTTGCTTAAATCGTTTGGCTAAACTTTCTGCAAGTACTCCAAATTCATAGCCAGATTGATAGTTGCTATGATAATATCCGAGATACATTCCATAAGCTGAAAATCCGTTGCCTGATTCAGCTATTACGCCAAAATTCAGAGATACTGAAACCATTGATAACGCGACGACAAAGTATAGTTCTCCTTTTTGTAGAACATAAACGGGTACGATTAAATTATTCAAGATTTTGATAATCAGGCGTTTTTCTGGATCGGTAGCTTCTGGTTCATCGACGAGCTGCTCTATTGTGCGATTCCCTAATTTCAATTGAATCTCACGTTGGTAAGATTCAAGTTTCTCTGGTAAGTCTATTTCTGATAAATCAAAATTCAAGCAAGACAATGCCTTTTGTCCATACTGAAGTGCTTGGAGGTACTGACCTTGCAATGTGAACATCAGAATCGCTAGGTTAAACGCTTCAGCCCTTTCAATTTGTTGTCTTGCCAAGCTAGAGATCGTTTCAACAATGGCTAGAGAAGATTGAAAATCTCCAGACAAATACTTAACTTCTGCGAGATTGAAATAAACATCTAAGGTTTTCTCATAACATTGCTGCCAACTATCTGGAGGTAACAAGCTTTTAGCTACCGTAAAGTAGTTAACAGCAACCCCATAGGCAGTAGACTCTTTAGCCCTTCTCCCTGCAATAGAATTTAGCTGTAAAAGTTCTGAACGTTCTGACTGGCTTTGATGAAGTACAAAGCCCTCATTTAAGTGATTGACGATCGCAAAAATTTTGCTGCCTTTTTCTTCTGGCGACACATTAGCAAGCAGAAGTTTGCCAATTTGGAAGTGGGTTGCTTGTCTCAAAGTCTCAGGAATCAGAGAGTAAGCGGCTTGCTGCACTCGATCGTGCAGAAACCGATAAATAACAGTAATGTTATCAACCGCTTCTATATGATGTCCCTTTCCTTGGAAAAACTTGTAGGTTGAGTTTTCTGGAATAACTAACCCGTCTTGAAGCGATCGCCACAAATCTGCGGCTACACTATCTTGAGTAGCTTCACAGACTACTGCCAATGTTTCTAAATCAAATCGATTGCCAATGCACGCCGCTAGCTTTAATACTTGCTGTGTTGCTTCTGGTAGCCTCTGCAATCGTCGGATCGTAAATTCCACAACATCATCCGTCAGAGCCAACTGTGTCACCTGGATTAAGTCACACTGCCAATAGCCGGAGGAACTATTGAAAGTAATACATTCTTCCTCGTGCAGTCCGTACAAAAACTGAATGGTGAAAAATGGATTTCCCTGAGTTTTTTGGTAGACTAAGTGCGAAAGCGGCGCAGCGATATTATTTGAACACTGCAATGTATCGGCAACTAAACAGGTAATATCTAATTCATTCAAAGCAGCCAACATGAGAGTATTGAGATTGACATCTTGTTTTCTAATCTCATTCAGGGTTAGCATCAGCGGGTGGGCCGGAAAAACTTCATTATCCCGATAAGCTCCGAGTACGAGTAGATAGCCTGCTTCTGACTCGCTCATCAACAATTTCAAAAGGTTCAAAGAAGCGGAATCTGCCCACTGTAAATCATCGAGGAAAATCACTAAGGGATGTTCTTTTTTCGTAAATACCCGAATAAATTTGCCAAACAGCAGATTAAATCGATTCTGAGATGCACTACCAACCAGTTCAACTATCGGGGGTTGGGGTCCAATGATACATTCTAGTTCGGGAATGACTTCAATCAGAACTTGTCCGTTTTCACCAACAGTAGCCAGGATTTGCTCCTTCCAGCGAGCTAGTTCTATATCGGATGCGCTCAGGATTTGTCCCATCAAGCTGCGAAAAGCTTGGACAAAGGCTGAAAACGGAATGTTGCGATTGAACTGGTCGTACTTCCCTTTGATGAAATAGCCGCACTGTCGGGTGATGGGTTTGTGGACTTCATTCACCACCGCAGTTTTGCCAATACCAGAGAAACCAGCCACCAGCATCAGTTCAGAACTGCCGTTAGCAACACGATCGAAGGCTTTCAGTAAAGACTGAACTTCATTTTCCCGTCCGTAGAGTTTATCGGGGATAATGAAGCGATCGCACACATCCCTTGGCCCAATTTCAAATTTATCGATCGCACCTGTTTTTTGAAGTAGAGTTAAACATTTTTCTAGATCGTATTTTAATCCTAATGCACTTTGATAGCGCTCCTCCGCATTTTTTGCCATCAATTTCATCACGATATCTGAAAGCACCTGGGGAATTTCTTTCCTGTTCCCTAATGCACTAGGCATTTTCGCAATATGACAATGCACTAACTCCATTGGATCGTTTGACGCAAAAGGTAATTCTCCTGTAAGTAATTCATAAAAAGTAACGCCCAAAGAATAAAAATCAGTCCGGTAGTCAATCCCACGATTCATCCTTCCTGTTTGTTCTGGGGATAGATAAGCAAGTGTTCCTTCTAAAATGTTGGGATTGATGATGGTTTGGCTTTCTCTTGGGAGTAAAGATGCAATACTAAAATCGCTTAATTTAACTTGTTTAGTTTCAGGATTAATTAAAATGTTGCTGGGTTTGATGTCTTTGTGAATGATGCGCTCTCGATACAGAATATCTAAAATATTGCAGAGTGCGAGCGCAACTTCTAAAAACTCTCTCAAAGAGAGTAAGTTCCCCCCTTTTGATGTCCATTCTTTCAAGGAAATGCCCCCAAAGTCTTCCATTACCAAGGCATAACCATTTTGATATGGTTCTAGGCTATAAGTTTGGATGATTCCAGGTTGAGAAAGGTTTTTAGTAATAGTATACTGATTGCGAAATTGTACCAGTTCGCTAAAGGTGGGATACTCATTTTTCAGCAGTTTGATGACAACAGGTAATCTGTCCTTTGTCCGGATAGCTCGATAAACTAAGGTACGACTTCCTGCATAAAGTGTTTCAACAATTTTATAGTTGGCAATTTGAACGGTTGGATGAGCGTTAATGTTTTGGTGTAAGTCATTCATTGTGGTTAAAATAGATAGGTAATAAGTTATTGACTAAGTGGCATTTCCTCTGGGAAATTACCTATTTTGTTCCGCCTTAGTTGGTAAGATGATAATAAATTCCGTTCCTCGACCTGGAGTGGAATTTACGTCAATTGAACCGCCATGTTTTTCCACTACGATCGACTTAGCGATCGCCAATCCCAATCCCGTTCCTTTCCCTACACCTTTAGTCGTAAATAAGTGGTCAAATATCTTTGCTTTTATTTCATCTGACATTCCTGGCCCGTTGTCTTTGATGCAAATATTTACCCTATCTTTAGATTTCATTTCTGTCCTAATAACGATGCAATTTGCCTGGGCTTTTAGCTGCTCAACACTTTGTTCTCTATGAGATTCTTCCAGGGCATCAATAGCATTAGCCAATATATTCATAAACACCTGATTTAATTGTCCGGGGAAGCACTCAATTAGTGGCAAGTTCCCGTACTCTTTGATTACGTCAATCGCCGGACGCCGTTCGTTAGCTTTCAATCGGTGTTTGAGAATCAAGAGAGTACTGTCAATTCCATCGTGAATATCGAAAGGAACTTTATAATCTTTGTCCGCTCTAGAGAAGGTGCGGAGACTGGTACTAATACCTTTAATCCGATCGCAACCGACTTGCATAGAATCCAACATTTTGGGTAAGTCTTCTAATAGATATTCAATGTCAACTTCTTCAGCTTTTTCTGCGATTTCTTCTCCGGGATTCGGAAATTTTTCTCGGTAGAGTTGCAGGTAATCGGTAATATCTTTGACGGCAGCGATCGCTTCAGTAATATTGCCAGAAATAAAGCCGACTGGATTGTTAATTTCATGGGCAACTCCGGCAACTAAATTCCCCAAAGCAGACATTTTTTCACTCTGCACTAATTGCAGTTGCGATTGTTCCAACTGGAGGGCATAATCCTGGGCTTGCTGGTACAATCTCGCATTTTCTAGAGAAATCGCGGCTTGGGTACACAGGAAGTTAAGCACAACCAGACGATCGCTCGTAAAAACCCCTTTCGTCAAGCGATGTTCCAGATAAAGTATGGCGACCAAATTACCTCGATCGAGAATGGGAACACATAGTACGCTCTGGGGTTTGTACTGGAGCATATAATCACTTATTACACCCGGAATATCAGTTTTTGCTCCTTCAATCACGACTGGTTTGAGGGTATTTTTGACATAATAAATTAGCTTGATTGGAACTGCCTGAGAGATATATAGCGGTTCGGTTTGCAGTAGAGTTGTCGGTGGTCGATCGTCAGAGTTGATATGGGCGATCGCACGGATTTGCCATTCATCCCGATCGGGCAGTAGTAAAACACAAGTTTCCGCTCCAGAAGTTTTCAAAATAATTTGAGTGAGAGTTTCGAGCAATTCATCTAACTGGATTTTACTGGAAAGAGCTTGAGCAGCTTGCAAAACAGAAGTAAAATCGAGGGCATCGGAAATACTGCTGCTACTACTACTGGAAGTTTGAATCGAGTGGATAAAAGGATCGCTAATTGTCGTTAGCGTTTCTAATAGATTGAAGCGAATTTTCGGCTGATTGAGGATAGGCTGAAGTAATTGGGGATAGCATCGTTCTAAGTATTCGACTTTCGCTTTCGCACCCCAACGGGAATAACAATAATATGCTTCCTGCATATAGCCTGCGGCAACTTTTTCTTTGCCCCAGTCAATGTAGAACTTGGCAACTAATTCGTTGGCGAGTGCTTCTTCTGGCAGGTATTGGTTTTCTTTGGCTCCTTGAATCGCGAGTTCGTAAAATTCGATCGCTTCTGTTTTGTGATAGATAACTCGATATTTTTCAGCTTCAACTAAATAATATTTATGCAGGTGATTCATGGGAGCATTTTGCGCCCATTGCAGTAATTTTCCTTGATTTTCCTGGACTCGTTGCCATATCTCCTCCGACTCAACAGTTGATTTCGGCAGGATGGCAAGTGCGGCTAGAGAATCGTAAAAATAAAAGACAGGTTCGAGAATCGTTCCCATACATCCTGTCAGATGTTGTCTGGTTTGCTTTGCATCTTTATCAGCTTTGGCAATCTCTCCCAACCAAAAGTTCAAGAC
The DNA here is from genome assembly GCF_014696265.1 of Aerosakkonema funiforme FACHB-1375. Classification (GTDB taxonomy): domain Bacteria; phylum Cyanobacteriota; class Cyanobacteriia; order Cyanobacteriales; family Aerosakkonemataceae; genus Aerosakkonema; species Aerosakkonema funiforme_A. Next base: position 6,738 of record NZ_JACJPW010000182.1, read on the forward strand.
AAATCTATGGTGGTAAAAAATACACAACCGAAATACATCTTTACTTGCTTGCACTTGAGAAACCAATTCTCGCTCGTAAGCATCTTGGCGTAAAGTAACTTCATCCTCCGATTTACCTAATAAAATAAGAGCGGCTTCCCAGTAAATTAAATAATGCTTGGCTGTGGTAACTACGTTCAATTCTCGCAAATGTTCGTGATACGCGGAAATTTTTGGTTCGAGTTCGTTCAAAGGTTGACCGGACCAGAAGGAATTTAAGGAAAACATTTGTACGATGTAGACAATGAATTCCAGATCGCCCGTTTCCAATCCAGCTTGATAGCCTTCCTGAAAAATCGGTAATGTTTCTCTCAAATGAGCCGTGCAGTGATGAACGTATCCCGCAAACACATTAAAAGTTGCCGCTCTCGTATTTTTAGCATCTGGCTCTTTAGCAAGCTGGTAAGCTAGTTGCCCGAACTGCTGAGTCTGTGACATATCTTGCCACAGCATATTCAGTAAGAAGGCATAACTAACATAACTAATCGGAGAAAATACACTATTACCAAATTGAATGGAAAGCCTCACCTGTAGCGCAACTATTAAGGGATAAAGTGGCGAACCTGTCAGGTAACACGAAGGTAAAAGGCTATCAACAATCTGCATAATGGCAAGCTTTTCAGGCTCGCTCATTTTCGGCAAATGAATTAAATCTGCAATCGATCGCTCTCCAATCGCGGTGTCTATTTCCTGTTTTGCCTGCTGCACATCTTCGTTGTTTGGGCTATCCGGCAAGCTAATTCCTAACAGTTGAAGCGCAAATTTGCCTAGACCGATCGCATCTATAAATTTATTTCTAGCATTCAATGCTTGGATTTTAATTTGATAAATTTGCGCCCGATCCAAGGGATTTTTTGCCCGCTCGATAACCCTTTCAATCCACAAATCCATCTGCTCGAAATCACCGCACAACCAAGCAACCTCGGCAGCTAATTCGTACAGCGCTAACGTCATTTCATATTGTCGCTGCCAAGCTTCTACTCCCAGAAATGTCATTCCAACAGTAGCGTATGCGCGGGCGGCTTGATAAGCGGTGGCGGCTCTGGCTTTGCGACAAGCAGTTAAATTGAGTTTTGCTAAATCGTCTCTTTCTTCTTGCTCGACAACCAAAGTAGTGCCGTAATTTAACTGATTGACTAATTCAAAAATGCGTTCTTCTCTAGCTTCTGGTGAGATTTTTTGCAGGAGTAATTGCCCGATTTGATAGTGAGCGATCGCGCGATCGCTTTCTGGAATTAAAGCATAAGCGGCTTGCTGGACTCGATCGTGCAAGAAACGATAGGAAACTGTTTGAAAATTAGCTCGATCGATATTTTCTGCTTCCCCCACGTAAAATTTATAAACCTCACTTTGGGGTAAAACCAAACCTTCTTGTAAAGTCCTCCACAATGCCGTTGCCGTTTCTGCCTCCGAATTTTGCGAAACAATTGCCAAGGTTTCCAGATCGAATTGATTGCCAATGCAAGCAGCTAATTTCAAAACCGCTTGAGTTTCGACGGGCAATTTTTGTAATTGCTGCCCCATGAATTCAACGACATCATCGGTGAGCGCTGCATCTCTAACTTTGGTAATATCGCACTGCCAATATCCAGCTTTAAAATCGAAATCAATCAATCCATCTTGATGCAAAGCTTTGAGGAACTGCGTAACAAAAAATGGGTTGCCTTTCGTTTTTTGCGCGATTAATTCAGTCAGCGGTTGCGCCAAATTAGGAGAACAACTCAGGGTATCTGCTACCAATTGATTCAAACTGATACGATCGAGCGGTGCAAGGGTGATGGTGTTAACAATTGCACCTGCCTTACCGATATCATCTAGGGTCAACATCAGAGGATGGGCGGCGGAAACTTCATTATCTCGATAGGCTCCAATGAGTAGCAGGTAACTGGATTGCGCTTCGCTTACAAGCAACTGCATTAACTTTAATGATGCCGAATCTGCCCACTGCAAGTCATCCAAAAACATCACTAAAGGATGCTCTTTGGTAGTGAAAACAAAGATAAATTTATGGAGTAGCAAATTGAACAGATTTTGCGCCGCCACACCGGATAATTCTGGCACTGGGGGTTGCGATCCGATAATCCGTTCCAATTCGGGAATTACTTCAATAATGACTTGCCCGTTGTCACCAAGGGCGGCTAAAATTTTGGTTTTCCATACTTGGAGTTGGGTATCGCTTTCACTGAGCAATTGTGCCATTAAATCGCGGAATGCTTGTACGAAAGCAGAGAAAGGAATGTTGCGATTGAACTGGTCGAATTTACCTTTAATAAAATAGCCGTGCTGTCGGACAATTGGTTTGTGAACTTCATTCACTACTACGGTTTTTCCGATGCCGGAAAATCCCGCCACCAGCATCATTTCGCTGTTGCCTTGCGCTACTCGCTCGAAGGCTGCTAAAAGTTGCCCTACTTCTCGTTCTCTTCCGTAAAGTTTTTCGGGAATCAGAAAGCGATCGCTAAGATCGCGCTGTCCTAATTTAAATGTTTCCATACTGCCAGTTGCTTGCCATTGCTGCCAGCATTTTTCTAAATCGTACCTCAATCCCAAAGCACTCTGATACCGATCTTCCGCATTCTTTGCCATCAGCTTCATTACGATATCTGCAATGACTTGCGGCACCACCAATCCATTTTTAAATTTGGCATTTTGAATTTTGGATTTATCTGGTTGTTTGGCAATATGACAGTGAACCAACTCCATCGGATCGTCACACTCAAACGGCAATTGTTTGGTCAGTAGTTCGTAAAAGGTAACGCCGAGAGAATAAAAGTCGGTGCGATAGTCGATCCCTCGGTTCATTCGTCCGGTTTGTTCGGGGGAAATATAAGCGAGGGTTCCCTCTAAAACGTTAGGATTTTGGATTTCTTTGGTTTCTCTGGGCAGCAGAGAAGCAATGCTAAAATCAATCAGTTTGACTTGTTTAGTTTCTGGATGAATTAGGATATTGGCTGACTTAATATCTTTGTGAATGACTCGGTTGCAGTAGAGTCCGTTGAGAATTTCACTTAACTGCAAAGCAATTGTCAAAAACTCGTTTAATTCAATGTCATAAGTTTGGACGTATTCTTTCAGCGAAATACCGCCAAAATCCTCCATCACTAGCGCATAGCTGTTACGGTAAAACTCCAAACTATAAGGTTCGACGACTCCAGGTTGACGTAAATTCTTGGCAATGGTATACTGGTTGCGAAATTGCAATAATTCATTAAAAGTAGGATAGTCTCGACGTAAAATTTTGATGACAACAGGCTGCCGTAGGTGCTTCGCCGAGCTGTATTCGGCATCGGCTTCTCCGATGGCTCGGTAAACAAGGGTTCTGGAACCGCAGTAAAGTTGCTCGATCGCACGGTATCCGGCAATTGTGCTGGTTAAATCCACACCTGCATTCATCTGCTTATCCTATCTCAGACATGAACCTCTTTGACACTCCCCACCCTAAAGGGATGGAGATTCTTGTATCACCGAGCAACCTTGCCTAAGCACTGTTTCCAGGTTTAGGTAGAGAGTCGTCTCTCCACAAGCGTTGATTTCCGTATGCCCTACGGTATTTGAAATATATCCCATCAATTTTAATGCCTTCAATAGAATATTAATCGCGGCATTTTCATCTCCGTCTAAACGCTTAATTAATCTGACTCTTTGAATTTGCTCTATCTGATAGAAGTGCAAATCGCGAGTTCCGATTAGTTTAAGCGTGCCGATTTTGTTCTTGTCGCTGTAGGCGATCTTTTTTCTATCCTCAGAAAGTGACCATCCGGACTTCTTGTACTCTACCGAACGTTGGTTCTTTTTGAAGCGAGGGAATCCCTTCTTACCAGGAATTTTTTTCTTGCAGTTCTCGAAAAATTTGGCGATCGCACTCCAGCAACGTTCGGCAGAAGCTTGTCTGGCTGTCGAGTTGAGTTTATTTGCCAATGGGAAGTGCGAATGGCTGACTCGATTGCCGCATACTGCTCTGGCTTTCCCTGGCATTTAAACTCGAATACAAACATGGTTTATCGACCTCATTACCATATATTTATGATAGCTTCAACTCCAAAAATATATGGCAGGATGTCAAAACCCTTAATATTATCTTATGAAATAAAAGCCGTCCTAGAAGAACGGGTTTTTCAACCCATTTCTCTGATAAATCAATATACCCAGTCTAACAATGAGAGAAAATTAGCCTCACGGTCATCCTTTTATAGGCAATTTAATTGTTGGTTAGCTGATTGTTATAGCCAAGTTTTGCAAGCGACAACACTCAATCTAACCACAGCGTATAAGAACTTTTTTGAGGGGAGAGCCGGATTCCCTCGGTTCAAGTCTAAACAAAGTAAACATTGACACTCAAGAGCCCTAAAGGGACGGGGATTCTTCATTCATAGACTCAGCTTGCTTGCGACTGGATTACTCCAACCAAAGTAGCGGCCAAATCTCCTGAAGCGTTCGGATCTTCGATCCAAGTTCCGGTATGCCCTACCGTACTCAAGGCTACTTTTAGAATCATCAGTGCCGCATTCCAATCCCTGTCCAAAATCAATCCACATTTA
>NZ_JACJPW010000183.1 GCF_014696265.1 Aerosakkonema funiforme FACHB-1375
TAAATGTGGATTGATTTTGGACAGGGATTGGAATGCGGCACTGATGATTCTAAAAGTAGCCTTGAGTACGGTAGGGCATACCGGAACTTGGATCGAAGATCCGAACGCTTCAGGAGATTTGGCCGCTACTTTGGCTGGAGTAATCCAGTCGCAAGCAAGCTGAGTCTATGAATGAAGAATCCCCGTCCCTTTAGGGCTGGGGAGTGTTAAGGATTCCCCAAAATATAAGGTGTGGGTCAGTATTTATTTTCGCAGCTACCTGTGGAAATACAGCCTGGAGATAGTTGAGAAGCAAAGTGCGATCGCCCCCAGTTAAAACAATCCGGCTCTGGGGAAACTCCTGCCTCCAAGCGTCGATAAAATCGGCTATTCCGGCTAAAACCGTGTAAATTATGCCGCTTTGAATAGCTAAACTCGTATTTAATGCCCAACGCGGCGGTAAAGCGCCGGCTAATTCAATTTCCGGTAAAGCAGCTGTTCCTTGCGCCAAAGACTGTAGTTGCAATCTCAATCCAGGCAAAATCGCTCCTCCCACCAACCGCCGAGCCGCGTCTGCACCCGTGAAAGTGAGGGCTGTACCCGCATCAATTACTAATGCTGGAAAACCATATACCTCACCCGCACCCAAAACAGCTAAGGCGCGATCGATTCCTAATGTCGGATACAGCCCTTGTAGCGGAATTTGGTCGAGAGCAATCGTCCTTACATCATGATAGTTTTGCCAAATCGCTGTCTGCTGCGGAACAACAGAAGCCAAATACAGAGGCAGCGGGCGATCGCGATGGTGAAAGCCATCGCCAACAATCTCTTCAACCGCATCCAATTCCTGGATTAGGCTGGCCGCTAAAATTTCGCTATTGAATTTGCCCCTACCGCAAGGCTGGTTCATCTGTTCCACAATCGCTGCGGACAGATATTCTGTATCCCAAGCGCCGCAAAAGGTTTTTCCCTTAAACCAAGCCCAGTGAAGGCGAGAGTTCCCAATGGTCAATGCCAGCCAAATATTTTCTCTGAGTTTCAAAGCTTGCCAAATCTTCTTTGCTTGTTTTCTGCGCCAGTTTGCCACACTTTTGAAATTTTTAACTTATATATAGGTTTTTTAATAAATCTTCACAACTCATTCATGTCAGAATAAAGTAAGACAAAATACCTATGGGTTGCCAAGAAGGAGACTAAAGATGGTAGCGCTCACCGAAAGAACCCAAAAGCGTCTGACAATACAGACAAGGGAGATTGCCGCCGAAACGACGGCGATTCGCTCGCTAGACTGGGATCGCGATCGCTTTGACATCGAATTTGGGCTGCAAAACGGCACCACTTACAATTCATTTCTAATTCGAGGCGATCGGATTGCTTTAGTTGACACCTCCCACGAAAAGTTTCGCCAGCTGTATCTGGACACGCTCAAAGGTCTGATCGATCCAGCACAGATAGATTACTTAATTATCAGCCACACCGAACCAGACCACAGCGGATTGGTCAAAGATATGCTGCAACTTGCGCCCCAAGTTACGGTGGTGGGGTCGAAAGTGGCAATTCAATTTATAGAGGATTTTGTACATCAACCATTTAAACGGCAGATTGTCAAAAATGGCGACAAGCTGGATTTGGGTAACGGACACGAAATAGAATTCGTGATTGCTCCCAATTTACATTGGCCGGATACTAGCTTCAGCTACGATCGCAAAACCCAAATCCTGTTTACCTGCGATGCTTTTGGGATGCACTATTGCTCGGATAGCACCTTTGATGAAGACTTAGCGGCGATTGAAGCGGACTACAGATTTTATTATGAGTGCTTGATGGCTCCCAACGCTCGCTCGGTACTGTCGGCGCTCAAACGGATGGGAGAACTGCCAGAAATCGGCACGATCGCCACCGGACATGGCCCACTGCTGCATCACAACGTTACTGAATTGGTCGATCGCTATCGCAAATGGAGTCAAGCAAAAGCCAAATCAGATACAACCGTAGCTGTATTTTACGTCTCCGATTACGGATATAGCGATCGCATTTCCCAAGCGATCGCCCACGGTATCACAAAAACCGATGTGGCGGTCGAAATGTTCGACTTAAAATTTGCCGATCCGCAAGAAGTACAGGAATTGGTAGGCCGATCGGCAGGTTTAGTCATCGCCACGCCACCAGCATCTAATTCTACAGCCCAAGCTGCGTTGGGTACCGTCCTCGCAGCCGCTAAAGAAAAGCAAATTGTGGGCATTTTTGAATGTTACGGCGGCGATGACGAACCGATCGATCCCCTATCGATCAAATTCACAGAACTTGGCCTGAAAGTAGCATTCCCACCGATTCGGATTAAAGATACTCCCACCGAAGCTACCTATCAGCTATGCGAAGAAGCGGGTACAGACTTAGGCCAATTGCTGACTCGCGATCGCGATATCCAACAGAGAAAATCGATCGACAACGACCTGGAAAAAGCACTGGGACGTATCAGTGGAGGATTGTATATTATAACAGCAAATAAACACGGTGTCAAGGGTGCGATGTTAGCATCGTGGGTATCGCAAGCCAGCTTCCAACCGCTAGGGATTACGATTGCGGTTGCCAAAGATCGGGCGATCGAATCCTTGATGCAAGTAGGCGATAAATTTGTTCTCAACGTCTTAGAGGAAGGCAATTATCAACTATTAATGAAACACTTCCTCAAACGCTTCCCACCAGGGGCCGATCGCTTTGCCGGAGTCAAAACTCAAACAACAGAAAACGGTTCCCCAATTCTGACCGACTCCCTCGCCTACATTGAGTGCGAAGTAGCAAGTCGGATGGAATGTAGCGACCACTGGATAGTTTACAGTACCGTGGAATCCGGTCGCGTTTCCAAAGCCGAAGCCCTCACCGCCGTTCACCACCGAAAAGTCGGCAACTACTACTAAAAATTTCTTACTCTGCGTAACTCTGCGTTAACCTTTGCGACCTTTGCGTTAAAATACAGATTAATTTTTAACGCAAAGGAACGCAAAGGAAATCGCAAAGGAACGCAGAGAATGAATGAGAATGAGTTGTCGAGAATCATAATCGGTTATGCAATGAAAGTGCATACGGCTTTAGGCCCCGGCTTACTGGAATCTGCTTATGAAGCTTGTCTCGAATACGAACTACTCAAAGCCAGATTGAAAGTAGAAAGGCAAAAACCTATTCCTCTAGTTTATGAAGAAGTCCGTCTTGATTGTGGCTATCGAGCCGATCTAATCGTTGAAAGTAAAGTCATTGTAGAAGCCAAGGCGGTCGAATCCTTACATCCTATCCATCATTCTCAAATCTTAACCCATCTAAAATTAGTAAATCTAAAACTCGGCCTCTTAATCAACTTTAACGTTATTCACTTAAAAGACGGCATCAAAAGAGTAGTAAACAACCTTTAACTCTGCGTCCCTTTGCGTAAACCTTTGCGTTCCTTTGCGTTAAAAAATATGTCCTCTGTAAAACCTCGCGACGTTCAAGTCCTCCCAATAGGTGCAGAAACAACTGTACTGCGATCGCGCACTTGGGATCGTCTCAAGTTTGAAATCGAATACGCCCTGCAACGGGGAACTACTGCGAATTCTTACGTAATACAAGCCGATAAAACCGCACTATTCGATCCGCCGGGAGAATCATTTACAGATATATTTCTCCAAGCATTGCAACAGCGCTTTGACGTGAAAAAAATAGAGTATGCGATCATCGGTCACATCAATCCCAACCGCGCTGTAACGCTGAAAGCACTGCTAGAAATTGCTCCTCAAGTTACTTTTGTTTGTTCCAATCCAGGTGCGATCGCTCTGCGTAGCCTTTTCCCAGAAAATGAGTTAAAAATTATCGTCGTGCGAGGCGAAGAAACTCTCGATTTGGGCAAAGGACATCAACTGCAATTTATCCCCACTCCCAGTCCTCGCAGACCGGATAAAATGTGTACATATGACCCTAAAACTCAAATTTTATTCACCGATAAGTTTTTTGGGGCGCATATTTGCGGAGATCAGGTTTTTGATGAAGGTTGGACAGCAATTAGTGAAGACCGACGCTATTATTTCGATTGTTTGATGGCTCCCCATGCGCGTCAAGTGGAAAACGCCCTGGACAAATTAGCGAATTTTCCGGCAAAAATATACGCACCCGGACACGGGCCACTTGTGCGCTACAGTTTTACCGAACTAACCCATTCTTATCGGCAATGGATTCAACAACAGCAAACGCAAGATATAACGGTGGCGTTGATTTACGCATCTGCCTATGGTAATACGGGGACGTTGGCGCAAGCGATCGCACGCGGAATCACCAAAGCTGGAATCAAAGTAGAAACTATCAATTGCGAAGTTGTAGAACCAGCTGAGATAAAAGCCGCAGTGGAAAGATCGGCTGGGTTTATTATCGGTTCTCCTACGCTTGGCGGTCATGCTCCTACTCCCATCCAAACTGCACTGGGAATAGTGCTATCTACCGCTGCTAAAACTCAACTTGCTGGTGTATTTGGTTCTTTTGGTTGGAGTGGGGAAGCGATCGATTTGTTGGAAAGTAAGTTAAAAGATGCCGGTTATCAATTTGGATTTGAACCGATTCGGGTCAAATTTAAACCTACAGATGTAACTTTGAAATTCTGCGAAGAAGCGGGAACAGATTTTGCTCAAGCTTTGAAGAAAGCGAAAAAAGCCAGGACGCCTCGACAGCCTGTGAGCGAATCTCAAGCAGCGCGAACAGAACAAGCTGTAGGACGCATTGTTGGTTCTCTTTCCATTGTTACTGCGAAACAAGGGGAGGTTTCGGGTGCGATGTTGGCTTCTTGGGTTTCCCAAGCAACTTTCAATCCTCCCGGTTTGACTATTGCTGTGGCAAAAGATCGGGCGATCGAATCTTTAATGTACAAAGGCGGTCAGTTTGTTTTAAATCTCTTAGCAGAAGGCAATCATATAGGTTTGATGAAACATTTTCTCAAACCTTTTGGCCCTGCTGAAGACCGATTTGCTGGTGTCGCTACTGCTGAAGCTCATAACGGATGTCCGATTCTAAACGATGCTTTAGCTTATTTGGAATGTTCTGTCCAAAATCGGATGGAATGTGGCGATCACTGGCTCGTTTATGCAAGCGTTGAAAATGGCAAAGTGCTGAAAGCAGATGCTGTTACGGCTGTGCATCACCGCAAATCTGGCAGTCATTATTAAGTTGTGATTTTAGATTTTAGATATTCATTTATATCTAAAATCTAAAATCTTTTCAATTATCAATCTTTTCCGTTATTTTTATCACCTTCATCTTGTTCATTCTCTTTATTGTCTTCGTCTTTGTCATTTTCTTCATCGCTACCTCGATCGTCTTTTTGAATCTGTTCTTGCTTATTTTCTTCGGTCTTAGGAGAATCAGTTTCTTTTTGAGGATTGCAAGCACTGACAAAGACAAGCAAACCCAAGGCTATGAACCGAACCATAAGATAGATCGTTTTACTGGCCATAAGCGCTCTCACTTTTGCAACTGAGGAAGATGCTTATTTTAATATTAGTGGATGCGCTTTTCCAAATACTGACCGATCATTAATTGTTCGCCTGCACGGGAAATTATGCTTTGTCGCGTGCGGTAGTTCGTACCGATTAATTTTAATTCTTCCTCGAAAACAGAACCGTTGTACTCTGTCCGCAAACACAAAGTTTTGGGATTGGTGAAATAATACTCAGCAGTGACAGGTTTGGAAGTGGCAAAACCGCGATCGCGATACAGTATCTTCCCCAATGCGCCAAACACCGTCGAACCTTCTGACTGTTTGCGTTCAGTTACCGAATCTGTGCTTTCCCAACTAACTTTCGCACCACAAGTCAAAAGCACCTCACCACTTAACCCGTGCAGTTGCGCCAGTTCGTCAAGTTCCTCGCTTCCAGATTGCAAAAATCGGATTGTAATAATACTTACCATCTCCTTCGTTTCCCCCTCCGGTAATGTATAATAGCGTCGTTCCGAACGCCATTTACCTTCTGATTCTCGGAAAAATGCTGCGATGAGGGATTCTTCAGATGTTAGCGAAATGTGTAGTTGCGATCTCACAGAAATTTGTCCTCGTGGGAAGTAATTAGAACTAAGTACCAGGCTTAACCGCTGCTTCGCCATCTATTATTTGCTTAATATATATAAAGCTAACAAACAACTTCAGTGTTCTGCGATACAGCTTTTTTACCCGATCGCAAGCATATGGGAAGCTAGCGAGTCTTTGTCCATCTAACTACTAGGTTGCACTCACAGAATCCGGAATGGTTTCTTCCTAAAGAGGCATTTTTTGGATGATTATATTAAACGGTTGCCTAAAATGGATTCCCTACGCTCAATTTATTAGCTGGTCGCCATTTATATCCGGTTAAATCAAAGATTGTAACGGGAGTCCTGTTGCTCCATTTATGATAGATCCAGAAATTTATTCAATCAAAACCAACTTGTGAATCATGGGTTTGCTATTAAATTTTTGGGCTAACAAAAATAATACGAACATCTGCCAACCAGGCAGAGATAGCAACGATGGTAAGGCAATTGTAATAGCACTTAAAAACTTTCCCTGTTGGCAAGCAGACCAGCTATAACGAAGTCGTAAATAAGCTCGCAAAGTCTCAAAATTTTCTATCCCATAGCTGTAATTTTTCCCCAGAAGTGCGTATAACTTTGCCATTACTAAAATATTGCCATACAAACGCTTTTCCTGCAAATAATCCTGGCTTTTGCGAGCTAGCATAGCTGTTACTAAAAGATGCCAAGCAGCTAGTGAAAAAATAGCGGGAAAGATAGTTTTTAAGGCGGCGATCGTCTGTTTTTGTTTGGCTGCCACTAAAGCCCAATGTAGCTTTAAATAATCTCTAATCGTCTGTCGATCGGGTAAAGTCGCTGTGTATTTTTCGCTGACTAAATCATAAAGCTTATCTTTAATTAAAATATGAGTATCCAAGCGCTTTTGGACAGAAAATTTTTGATTGTAACCACCAGGCCAAACGGTGCGGTAGGCAAGGCATTGATTCATAAAGACTGCATCTCCAAACTGGGCAATTTTCAGCCAAGAATCAATGTCATCAAAATTGACATCTAGTTGGGAATCCCATCCTCCAGACTTAAGAAAAGCATCGCGGCGGAATGCAACCTGAATGGGAGTGCCAAAAGGAATTTGTTCCATGAGCATTCCATAATGGATATCTTCTTGAGGAATGTAGAAAACTTTGCCTGGGCCAGTTTTGCGGGTGCGGCTAATTTCTACCCGATTGACATCAACTTGAGCTGCTTGACAAGAGCAAATTACCGCTTGGGGACGCAGAATTAGCGCTCGCGTCATCTCCTCTATACAGTTGGGAGCGAGATAATCATCATCATCGACTGGCTTGACCCAATCTCCACTAGCCGCTTTTACCGCAGCATTCATAGTGACGGCGTGGCCCATATTAGAAGCATTGCGATGATAGACAATGCGATCGCCTAAACTGCGTAAATAAGCTTCCGTCTCATCAGAAGAACAGTCATCTGCTACGACAACTTCACACGGTACTGTTTGTGCCAAAGCAGAATCAATGGCCCGCTTCAGCAACGACAAGCGGTTGTAGGTTGTGATCGCAATACTGAACTTAATCTGGGTCATTGGCTACTGCCCCAGCGATCGAGCCTGGTAGGTTAAAAAACTGGAAAAGGTCAGATTATTTTGCCAGCGTTCTTAAAGAATATGCTTCACAAAGCTTTCTCAGTCAACTTTCTTAAGACATAATTAATACAGACAGAAGAATTTACTCGCTCCACGCTCGTCACTTACCTTGGCTGAAGCCACCTCAAACATTAGCAGGGCCAAAGAACTGAGGCGTAAAGCTACCATGCAAACCGTAAGGGACGTGATGCTGCAAATGCAGTCGCGCCACCGGCCCTTTATTCAAGTCACGGGAATCTAAAACGATCGCATCAGAACGATGGCGAGCCGAGTCATAAACTAAACTTAGCAACCAGCCATCATCTTCAAGGGTAGCATTCGATCGCGGTACAAAAATCGGTTCGCTGACAAAGCCTTTCGGTGCAGCACTCCACAATTGCCTTTCTCCAGAACTCAAGTCAATTTTCAATATCGCCTGAAGAGGAGCATTACCTTGCGCTGTATGAGCTGCGCCCATGTAAAGGAAACGGTAAGGCTGTCCCACATTTGCTGGATGAACAGATGGAAATTCGCAGCAACGAGTTTCCAACATCTGACGCCTTACAGTTTGATTTTCCAAATTCACCTCGAATCGCCACAACTGTCCCGGCGAAAGAGCTTCAAAATCTGTTTGCCGGTAATCTGCACCAGGATCGACCGTTGGTAAAGACTCATAGCAAATAGAATCTATGTAAATTTTATTTTCCCGCTCAAAAGCATTAGCGTGATGGAAAACAAAACCTGATTCGGCTTCCAAAATTTGGACTGCTTTCTTAACTCTACCCTTGCTACCGCCAGCAACAGGATGGCGGGGAATAACAATAATACGAGTACGATGACCGGGGTTGAAATGAACGCACTCACCCGCTCCCTGCCAACCTAACACGTAAGGCAGAGGATTAAAAGTGACTGGATTTTGAAAGAAAATGCAGTAGTTTGGTGTAATCGCAAAATCGTGAATGAAAGCGAAACCAGGAACTGAATGCGCGTGACGATCGACCAACTTACCAGATCGGTCTAGCTCATAAATAGTTATAGTCGTGGAAAGACCGGGTTTGATATGAAAGTTTATCAGCCTATCTTTCTGAATGCGGGGATGAGCGGAGAATGCTTCATCTGGGTGCAATACTCCGTTGAGGTAGTCTATTCCTACTGTCTGTAATGTGTGGGGATCTAAGCGATGGGGTTCGGCTGCTTCCCACAAAGCGAGGAGTTTGCCACCCCAATAAATAATATTAGTGTTGGCAATATTTTTCAATTTAAAATCAAAAGCATTAGCTAACCAGCCACCCGGTTTTTGTGTGCCAAAAACACCGCGATAAAGAAATTTTCCGGCTTTCTCTTCTTCCACAAAGCCTTGTGTGCGGACATAACGGTTGCGGAAGTAGGCGCGACCGTTTTGAAATGCGATCGAGCAAATCATCCCATCGCCATCAAAGGGATGGTGGACGCGCTGACCGTTGCGATCGAACAAACCAGGGCCATTGCGAAATAAAGTACCTTGTAGTTCTTGAGGAATTTCTCCTTCTACATCATCAATCCAATAATCAAACTCTTGTTTGAGAGATTCGTATCCTCTTTGCCAATCTTGACGATTGTAGGATTCTACTGGAACTGTAGCGGCGTGTTCGTAAAGTTGAAAACTCTGCATAGGGCGTAATTTTTCAGTTGTCAGTTGTTAGTTGTCAATTGTTCTTCCTTTGCCAGTGACTGCTCACCCTTAACTATTGACAATTCGGACATCAAGTTATTTGCAGCAGTTGAATCAAGTTCCAAAGCTGCGACTGCTGGTGAGTCTGGTTGTAAAGCCGTCCCACGAACTTCTGTTTCCGGTTCAGTCTCCGGTAACCAACGTAAGAAGGGTAAAGGTATTAGCGTACTGAAGTTAGAGATTGTCACTAATAACCAGAGGTTGTCAAAATTGGTTTGGGTAATCCCCAACCAGTACATTAGCACCGCGCCAAATTGATGAGATAATATTCCCCCCAAATTACTTACTGACATTAAAAGCGCAAATAGCGTAGCTTCCACTCCGGGGGGACAAATCCTTGCGGCTAGAACCAAAATGGGCATATAGGCAATCTGGGATAAGACGCTGAGAATGAGATTGTCTCCTATACTGAACCAGCGATCGTCAATTCCCAAGGCGCGGTTGGCGTGGGTCACCAGCAAAAGCATAGTCATAGTCAAGATTGTGCTGAGAACTATTGTCCAACCGAAGATTGTCCGAAAGGGAATATTTTTTAAGAAGCGTTGAAACAGCCATACCCCAATTAAAGATGCGAAACTCGTTACCAGGCGTACCCTTCCCAGGAATTCCGGTTCAAATCCCAACTCGTTGGTAATGAAGAAGAAAAAGGCAGACTCAGCTGATGGTCCAGATTGCATTAACAAAATGAATAGTGTTGGCATCCAGATAGTTTTCTGGGTAATAGCTTTGCCTAGTTGCTGTACTTGTTGCCTAATAGAGTTAGCATTAGGAAGCTGATTTGTCGGTGACTCGCTAATTAACCAAGCACTAATTGACACTATGAGCGGGAAGATGGCCGTAATTCCAAATACTATATAGGTACTGAAATTCTCTAACAGAAAACCGCTAAAGTAGGCTGCGATCAAGCTTCCAAAAGCGGAAGCACTCCAGGCGAGTGATTGTAGCGAACCGATATTAGCCAGCGACTCTTTTCTTGCCCGTTCTACCACTAACGAGTCTATAATTACATCGCTAACGGCAACAGCGACAGAAGTAAAGACGATCGCAACTGTTGCCACCCAAGTACTGTGTACCACTGTCGCCAGACTCAACCAGGCAGCCGTTCCCAGTAACCCGGATAAAATCAGGTAAGGTCGCCGCCGATATCCCAAGATCGGCAATCCGTCGGACATGAAGCCAAATAGAGGTTTGACTGCCCACGGTAAGGCAGCTATCCCTACCAAGACAGAAACTTCTGCTGGACTTAGCCCCAGTTCATCTTTGAGGAAGAAGCTGATGGCTAGGCGTGCCAGCCCTACGATGCCCTGAACAAAGTAAACCAGCACGATAGCGATTAATTCCGGGCTGGGTTCAATACCAAAGAAAACTTTTTTTGTCAAGGCTTCTTTGATCTCGGACAAGCCAGAGTGGGAAACCTGCATTGATAAAGATAAAAAAAAGTTAAGAATTATTACTTATATAACATATACCCTTTTGCAGCTGACGCCTATCTGGGGAGTTATCCCCAGTTCGATCGGTAACCATCCTCAAAAAGGATGTCTTTTAGCCTGTCTCCAATTGAAACTCCATAATCTGAGAATGAGAATTTAAGCTGCATTGCTTGGCACAGTCTAGCTGTGGGGGGTAGCAACAGTCGCAAAATAGCTGGCTAAAAATGATCGCACCTACTCATTTAACTGATTCGCCGGGAAGTCCCCCGCTATAATCGCTTCGATTTAGCGGCGGGATGAAAGGCGGGAAATTGGAGGAACGGAAATTTCCAATTTTTCCTAATGTCTT
>NZ_JACJPW010000184.1 GCF_014696265.1 Aerosakkonema funiforme FACHB-1375
TCCAACAAGCGCTGGCTGCACTTCTTCATGCTGTTCGTCCCCGTGACCGGCTTGTGGATGAGCGCCGTGGGCATTGTCGGCTTAGCCCTCAACCTGCGGGCATACGATTTCGTATCCCAAGAATTGCGGGCGGCAGAAGACCCAGAATTTGAAACTTTCTATACCAAGAACATTCTGCTCAACGAGGGAATTCGCGCTTGGATGTCTCCTGCCGATCAACCTCACGAACACTTTGTATTCCCTGAAGAAGTACTGCCTCGCGGTAACGCTCTGTAGTACATAGCCCAGCCCATATTGGCGGCTTAGGTCTGCAAACATATAAAAAAAACCCTGCCCATCTACTGGCAGGGATTTTTTTATTAAAGTCCACATTTTTTTCTGCCAGTGTGATACCTTATCAAAAGGTGAACAACACCGACAGCTAAAAAGCTGCCTGTTTGAATAAAGACCGTTCAGGCAACAAGGAGGTGATGCCTATGCAAGATAGTAGTAAAAGCATGGGTCATCAGGTTGTAGTTAACTGGCTGTGCGCCGGGGCTGTTCTCTAGCAGTTACCTTTGTTTCCATAGCGAAATGAGATAACTGCACCTGCTGGGCAGGTCAAAGTTCCTCCCGGCAGTCAAGTTACAATCTGAAGACCCGCTAGACCGCTCTCACTCTAAATAGTGGCAAATTTTTAATCCGTCACTATTGGTGAGAGCGGATAGTTTTTTAGGGTAATATTTCAGGACATAGCAGTTGTTAGATCCCATTTGAAACCAAGACTTATACCACAAAAATCCCATAGGCGAACAAAAACAGGCAGATCGATGGGCGAAAGCAGCTTTAATTTTGTTAATCTATAGTTAATTTAATTGCCAGTCGCCGTTCTCATAAGTAAGGGTATACCCGACGACTGGTTAAACTCATTATACGCAAATAGTAAAATCGGGAATAAAAGCCCAGCATCAAGGTATCCCGTAGTACGATTGTGTTGGGAATACCCGTCGGTCGTCCGGGCAGGGCAGGCGTAAAACTGATGCAACGAAGACGCAACGAGGCTGTCCCTCTGATGGCCACAAGCGAATGAGTTGTATCTGCCGACGTAAAATCTAAATTACGCAAAACTTCCGCTTGCTGTCTGTCTGCCAAAGAGCAGAGTGAGGAGATGGAAGTATGTCACACGAATGTGTAGATTCTCTGTTAAGTGGTGTGAGAAGAGGAAAAATGTCTAACACGTTGTGGAAGTCTGTGCTGTTTAGTCCGGCAATTTTGGGGGCAACCCTCCTACTTGGCTCTTCAGCAATGGCGACTGAAAGCAAAACAACCCCAGAAGTAGCTCAAACTCCAGCTGCTGTAACTCAAAGCCCTGAAGCGCAGCCAGTTGCCGCTGCGCTGCTTGGGATAGATGGGCTGCAACATATAGCTTCACAGACAGTAGAAGAAGAGGCAGCAGCATTATCGACAAATGCTGTTAAAGTCGAACAGCCTTCTGAGCAACCTTTGGCTGAAGCTCACACTCTACAGCAAAAGTCAGTTGCATCTAAGCTAGAAGCAGCCACACAGCCTGCAACTAAATCGCAGCAGAAAACAGTTGCCGATAAAATATCTTCTCCTGCACCGGTATCTGCCAACTTGTCGGAGATCAGGGTAGCTCAAGCAGCACCCAACAGTGAAAGAACGCTAGACCAAATTATCCAGTACGGTAGCGAAGGCACAGGTAACGCAGAAACAGTCGGTCAAGTTACTTCTGTTTCCCAGTTGCGCGACGTACAACCGACTGACTGGGCTTTCCAAGCCCTGCAATCGCTGGTTGAACGCTATGGCTGTATTGAAGGTTATCCCGATCGCACTTATCGCGGCAACCGCGCCCTGACTCGCTACGAGTTTGCTGCCGGATTAAATGCCTGTTTGAATCGGATTCAAGAATTAATTGCCGCCCTACCTCAAGGCGTGACTAGAGAGGATTTAGCCGCTCTGCAACGGTTGCAAGAAGAGTTTGCCGCAGAATTGGCTACTTTGCGCGGTCGCGTAGATGCTCTGGAAGCACGCACGGCTAAACTGGAAGCGCAGCAGTTCTCCACCACCACAAAGCTGAGAGGAGAAGCGATTTTTGCCATATCGGATATTTTTGGCGGTGGCAATATCGGTGAGGGTGTTGACGATGCCAACAATACAGTCTTTCAAGACAGGGTACGTTTAGAATTTCAAACCAGCTTCACAGGTAAAGATATCCTGCATACCCGTTTGGCAGCAGGTAACGCCGTTGCGTTTAATAGCTTACCAGGCCGGGATTTTATCGGTTCGGACGCAGTGTACTCTCGCAATAGCGCTGAAGGTACTCTGCAATTTTTGGCTGGTAGCACTGGCAACAACAATATCGTTTTAGATTGGTTGGCATACGAATTCCCTATATTTGGGAACTCGCGAGCTTACGTAGCTGCTGTTGGCGGACTTCACAACGACTACGCTGACGTTTCCCATCCGTACTTTTACGATGGGGATGGCGGTAATGGCGCTATCTCTACCTTTGCACAAATGAGTCCGATCTATCGGATTGGTGGTGGTGCTGGTGGTGGTATCAGCTTTGCTTTTGGACGCGGCGGTAGCTTTTTCAAACCAAGTTCGCTAACTGTGGGGTATCTGGCAGGCGGTTCGGGTATAAATCGCCCCGGTAACGCTCCTACCAGCGCCAATAGCCCGATCGATACGAACGGCTTGTTGGACGGTAACTACGCGGCTTTGGCACAGTTGAACTTTAGTCTAAGCGATCGCTTGGGCTTGGCTGTAACCTACGTCCACGGTTACCACAACACCGGCAGCGACATCTTCGAGAGCGGTGCAGGTGCGGGGGGTCGCCTTGTAGGTACAACTCTGGCTAACTTACCATCTACGCTTCTGGGCACGTCCACCAATGGCACCACAACTCCTGTGGTGACGAACTCCTACGGAGCCCAAGCAGCTTTTCGACTCAGTAAGAATTTCTCCATCAGCGGCTGGGCTTCGCTGACCGATGCTACCCTCATCCGTCGTGGTACTGCACAAATATGGAGTTACGGACTTGGTATTGCCCTTCCTAACTTGGGTAAAGAAGGTAACGTTTTGGGTCTGTTTGCTGGTGCTGAACCTTATATGACAGGCATAGAAGTTGCAGGGCCCGATCCTCAGTTTAACCGGGATATCCCCTGGCACTTGGAAGGATTCTACAAGTTCCAAGTGTCGGATAATATCTCGGTCACCCCTGGTGTGATTTGGCTAATGGCTCCCGACCAGAACAAGAATAACGATGATATTTTCATCGGTACGCTCAGGACGACCTTCACCTTCTAGGCAATCTAGAACTAACTTAGAACAAAAAAACTACAGCCCCGCTTGAGACGGGGCTTTTTTTTGGAGAGGGAGATGGGGGAGTGGGGGAGTGGGGGAGTGGGAGAGTGGGGGAGCAGAAGAATTAATATTTTTCTTTTCCCTCTTCCCGATTCCCTGTTCCCTGTTCCCTGTTCCCTGTTCCCTGTTCCCTGTTCCCCCTTTCCCCTCTTCCCTAGCCCCTAACCCCTAGCCCCTATATCTGTAGGGAGCGAAGGAAAATAGTATTTGTTTCTAAACCGATAAACTCCAGTGTAGAACCGGGGTATACTGGAGGAAGGAATACCAAGTTGTAGAAAAATTTAAGATTAGGGCAATCGGCAATGGGATAGAAACAATTTTCTCAATTGAGCGTTGAGCTAAACGAAGTAGTTAATTCAAAAGCGATCTCTCATAACTCATCAGTTCCAAACCTCAATCTCAACTGAAGTTCAAACGAAACATCATCAACTGGAAACAATATATACTGTGGAACTCTCGTGTAAAAGTGAATACGCGCTACTAGCTCTTTTGGAGCTGACAATTCACTACCAAAGTGGCGAACCGCTGCAAATTCGGCAGATTGCGGCTCAACAAAATATACCCGATCGCTATTTAGAACAGCTACTGGCTACTTTGAGGCGCTGCGGTTTGGTGCGTAGCCAACGGGGAGCGAAAGGAGGCTACGTGTTGGGTCGGGAACCTTGGAAAATTACGCTTTTAGATGTGGTCTATTGTCTGGAAGGACAGGATTCTCAACCATCTGAGCGCGATTCTGCCCCCAAAACGCTAGAAAGTGCTGTTGTGCGAGAAATATGGCAGGAAGGACTGCAAGCGGCTAATTCCGTTTTGCAAAAATATACACTCCAAGATCTGCGCGAAAAGCGAGATGCTAGGCGTCAGCTAGATATTATGTATTACATCTGAAAAAAAGGGCTAGAGGCTGGGGCGTCGGGAGTCAGGGAAAAAAATAAAATCCTCTGGCAACTGACAACCGATCGCTAAGCACAAACAGTTTACGAGTAATTAAAAAATATGCGGATTGCCCATGACATCACCGAGTTAGTCGGTCTTACACCTCTGGTACAGTTAAATCGCATTCCACAAGCAGAAGGCTGTGTGGCGCAAATCGTGGTGAAGTTGGAGGGAATGAACCCAGCATCTTCCGTCAAAGACCGGATTGGCGTCAGCATGATCGATAAGGCAGAAGAGGAAGGGCGAATCACACCCGGTAAAACGATTTTGGTGGAACCTACTTCTGGAAATACGGG
Organism: Aerosakkonema funiforme FACHB-1375; assembly: GCF_014696265.1. Taxonomy (GTDB): domain Bacteria; phylum Cyanobacteriota; class Cyanobacteriia; order Cyanobacteriales; family Aerosakkonemataceae; genus Aerosakkonema; species Aerosakkonema funiforme_A. The sequence goes on from NZ_JACJPW010000184.1 coordinate 4,596, forward strand.
AATTGCGCTGGCAATGGTTGCTGCGGCTAGGGGTTATCGGCTAGTATTAGCGATGCCTGAAACGATGAGCAACGAACGACGGGCAATGTTGCGAGCTTACGGAGCGGAATTGCAACTGACTCCTGGAATTGAAGGGATGAGCGGTGCAATTCGGAAAGCGCAGGAGATTGTGGACACAACTCCGAATGCTTATATGTTGCAACAGTTTCGCAATCCGGCTAACCCGCAAATTCATCGGGAGACGACAGCTGAAGAAATTTGGCAAGATACGGATGGACAGGTGGATATCCTGGTAGCTGGTGTGGGTACGGGCGGTACGATTACTGGGGTGGCGGAAATCATCAAACAGCGGAAACCTTCGTTTCGTGCCATTGCCGTCGAACCTGCTAACAGTCCGGTTCTTGCTGGTGGAAAACCAGGGCCGCACAAAATTCAGGGAATTGGGGCTGGCTTTATTCCCCAAGTACTTAAGGTAGATTTAATTGACGAGACGATCGCTGTCACCGATGAAGATGCGATCGCCTACGGGCGTCGTCTAGCTCGCGAAGAAGGTCTGCTATCCGGTATTTCTAGCGGTGCAGCGCTGTGCGCGGCGATTCGCGTAGCGCAGCGAAAAGAAAATGAGGGACGCCTGATCGTAATGATTCAACCCAGCTTTGGAGAGCGCTATTTGAGTACGCCTTTGTTCCAAGATCCGGAACCCAAATTATCTTCGCTTGGGCTACCCTGGTAGTTCAGAAATCCGATCTTGATAGGTGGGGTACTCGATCGAACCTGCACAAAGGCGATCGGCTTTCCCAATGCTACTGCTATCCACCTATCAAGATCGTATTTTTCCACTACCGAACCACTTTTATGACCGATCTCAATCACTATCAAACCCTGCAAGTCAATCCGCAGGCAACTCAAGCTGAAATTAAACAATCTTATCGCCGTTTGGCAAAGGTTTATCATCCAGATAGCCAGCACAAAGAAGCCAATCACGAACATATCGTTGAGCTTAACGCTGCCTATGAAGTACTTAGCGATCCTCATAAGCGACAGTCATACGATCGACAATTACGCCATCCCTCCGCTACTGCTGCTGGCGATTGGCAACAACGTACTAAAGCAGCGCAAAAACAATACCAAAAACAGCGAAAAAATGCAAGAGATACTGACGAGCAAATTGAGCTATGGTTGCACCAAGTTTATCAGCCTGTGAATCGCCTGCTTTGTCGGATTCTCAATTCTCTGGAGGATAGTATAGAAGAACTTTCTGCTGACCCATTTGACGATCGACTTATGGAAGCTTTTCAAGATTACCTGAAAGAGTGTCGCGACTTTTTAGAGCAAGCTCAGCGTTATTTTCGTTCGATGCCCAATCCCGCCCAAGTCGCTAGCGTGGCGGCAAGTCTTTATTATTGTCTCGATCGAGTTGGGGATGGTATTAACGAGTTAGAGTTCTTCACCTTCAACTACGATGAGAGCTATCTGCACGCAGGTCACGAAATGTTTAGAATTGCCGCTAGATTGCGGCGCGAAGCCCAAGCTGCCTTAAGAAGCGTTGCAGCTTAGCGAAGAAGAAAAGTCAAAAGGAAAAAAGGGGTTAGGGATTAGGGGTTAGGGGCTAGAGGGAACAGGGAAGAGGGAAGAGGGAAGAGGGAAGAGGGAGAGGGAGGAATTTTGACTTTTCCCCAGTCCCTAACCCTAGACCCTTTCCGGGAATTAGTATATTCTAAAACCAGAAGAGTTACGAAACTTTACAATTTCACCTTCGCTCCTCCCAACTGAATTCATGAAATGTATTATCAATCGTCGGGCTCAGTTTTCAGCCAGCCATAGGTACTGGTTGCCAGAATTGAGTGACGCCGAAAACATTAAACGCTTTGGCGCTTCCACCCGCGCACCCGGACACGGACATAATTATGTCCTGTTTGTTTATATGGCGGGCGAACTCGATGAGTACGGTATGGTGCTGAACTTATCTGATGTGAAGCACGTAATCAAGCGAGAAGTTACCAGCCAACTGGACTTTTCCTATCTCAACGAAGTCTGGCCAGAATTTCAGCAGACTTTACCGACTACAGAAAGCATAGCGCGGGTAATTTGGCAGCGGCTAGCTCCTCACTTACCCTTAGTGCGAATTCAACTGTTTGAACATCCAGAACTTTGGGCAGATTATCTAGGAAACGGAATGGAAGCTTATCTCAGCATTGCCACTCATTTTAGCGCCGCTCATCGGCTCGCTCGTCCTGACCTCAGCTACGAAAAAAATTGCGAGATTTACGGTAAGTGCGCTCGCCCCAACGGGCACGGTCACAATTACCATTTGGAAGTGACAGTGAAAGGAGAAATTGACCAGCGCACGGGTATGATTGTGGATTTACCAGCTTTGCAAAAGGTAGTTGACGATTATGTGGTTGAGCCTTTCGATCACACTTTCTTAAATAAAGATATTCCTTACTTTGCAGAAGTCGTTCCTACAGCAGAAAATATTGCTATTCACATCCGGGATTTACTGCAAGAACCGATTCGGGAATTGGGCGCTCAGCTTCACAAAGTTAAGTTGGTGGAAAGCCCCAATAATTCTTGCGAAGTTTATGTTACTCAATCCGAGTCAGGTGCAGTTAATGGCAAGATGAAGGAGCCTGTTTTGATAAGAGTGTAACTTACCTCGTTCCCAGGTTGAACCTGGGAACGAGAAAACGAGAAAAGTAGAATACGCTCGAATTTGCTTATTGAAGTAAAAGTAAGACCTAGTAGCTTCTATCCAATTGCGCCACTATATTAAATATCATGACTTCCATAACAAATTACCCAACAATTATCACAACTTTACCCGACCACACTCAGTTACCGGAGTCAGACGGAACCTTTGTGAAAAATTTTCAAGAACATCCTCAAAGCATTTTGCTAACGGATTCAATTACCTCAGTACTTCAGGAAAGGCATCCAGAGGGACGCTATTGTATCGGTCAAGATTGCGGAATTTATTGGCGTTTAACTGACCCGCCAGAACGAGGAGCCGAAGCGCCAGACTGGTTTTATGTGCCGAATGTACCGGCAACTCTCAACGGCATTGTGCGCCGTTCTTATGTGTTGTGGCAAGAACTGATACCGCCCTTAATTGTTTTAGAATTTGTTTCGGGCGATGGGTCAGAGGAACGCGATAGAACGCCTATTATGCAGGATAGTCAAGAGAATGTTAAACCCGGTAAATTTTGGATTTATGAAAATGTTATTCGTCCGGCATTTTACGGAATTTATGAAGTCAATCGCGCACAGGTAGAAGTTTATCATTTAATGGAGGGTGAGTATCAGTTAGTGGTAGCAAACGATCGCGGTCACTATCCGATTACGCCTTTAGGGGTGGAGTTGGGAATTTGGCAAGGACGCTATCAAAATCTAGAATTACCGTGGCTGCGTTGGTGGAATAGTGAAGGGAATTTGTTGTTAACAGGAGAGGAAAGAGCCGAATTAGAACAGCAAAGAGCCGAACGAGCGGAAGAAAAGCTCGAGCAGTTGCGATCGCAGCTGCGCTCTGCTGGAATTGAACCAGAAGTGTGATATGCTTGTCCCTAGTTTATGGTTCATCGCTATAGGCTAGTGATGGAAACAAAAGCATGGCCGATCGAATACTGGCCGATCGCTATATTATCGATCGACAACTGGGAAAGCAAGCCGGACGACAAACTCTGTTGGCGCGTGACAAACACACTCAAGAGTTAGTTGTCGTCAAACTCCTCACCTTTAGCAAAGACTTTGAATGGGATGACCTCAAACTATTTGAACGGGAAGCCGAAACTCTACAAAGCCTTTCCCATCCCGCTATCCCTCGCTATTTAGATTCTTTTGAAATCGATACCGCATCGGGCAAAAGTTTCGCTTTAGTGCAGAGTTACATCGAAGCCAAATCGCTGGAAGAACATCTATCGAAAGGAAGAACTTTCAGCGAAGCAGAAGTTAAGCAATTAGCCAAAGCTTTGTTAGAAATTTTAACTTATCTGCACAGACGGCAACCACCTGTTATTCATCGGGATATTAAACCTAGCAATATTTTATTGGGCGATAGTTCTAGTAATAGTATCGGTCAAGTTTATTTAGTAGATTTCGGTTCCGTACAAACACTGGCAACTCAAGAAGGTAGAACTGTCACCGTAGTAGGAACCTACGGCTATATGCCACCAGAACAATTTGGCGGACGTGCGGTTTCTGCTTCTGACCTTTACAGCTTGGGAGCAACATTAATTGCTTTGTTAACGCGGTTACATCCCGCCGATTTACCGCAGAAAGATATGCGGATTGAATTTGAGCAAAACTGCAATATCAGTCCCGCTTTTGCTGATTGGTTAAAGTGGATGACAGAACCGAGTTGGGAACGTCGTTTAAATTCTGCACAGTCAGCTTTGTCCGCATTAGAAGAGCAAAAACGCAGACACAGCTACCCAGTCCAAGTAAAACAAATAAAACCAGTATCAACAATTAATTTATTCTGGAATTCCATCTGGCGCAGCACTGTAATGGGAACGCTAGCAGTAGCAGTACAAGCTGCAATTTATAGCACTTGGATAATACCTGGTTATGGAACATTTTTGGGAGGAATCATTGGTGGGTTGACTGGCTTGTTTGTGGGGTTTACAAATGGAATATTAGTAGGAATTTTAACGCGCTTATTTTTCTTCCCGCTTGCCAATCCAAAACTGCACAGGCGAGTCATGAGTGCAGTCAGCAGCTTGGTCTGCACGGCTGTTACTGTAGCCAGCTTTTCTAAGATTCTGGCAATGATGCTTAGTCCTATATTCGCTAGATTTTCTTACTTAGACATTTTTTGGATAATTGCGCCTTCGGTGATTACAGGATTATCGATGGGAGTCCTTAGTAAGTCAATTGCTCGATGGTACGAACGCGAAAGTAGACGACTTAAAGCAAAAGATAGTTGAATGAGGGATAAAAAAATGACAGAGCAAATCTTGGCAGGACGCTATGAAGTTCTGCGACTATTAGGGAAACAGCCAGGAAGACAAACAATATTAGCTCGCGACCGGCAAACTAAAGATTTGGCGGTCATCAAACTGTTATTCCTTGGTAATGATTTTGAATGGCAAGATTTAAAGCTGTTTGAGCGAGAAGCCGAAACTTTAAAAGCGCTTTCCCATCCTGCTATTCCCCGTTACCTCGACTACAGAGAAATAGATTTATCTGACAATAAGGGATTTGCATTGGTGCAAAGTTATGTTGAGGGGAAATCATTGGAAGAACATCTGAAGGCAGGTCGTACTTTTAGTGAAACAGAGGTTAAAGAATTAGCTAAATCTTTGTTAAAAATCCTCATTTACCTGCACGAACAAAACCCGCCTGTAATTCATCGCGATATCAAACCAAGTAATATTATTTTAAATAATCGTTCCGGTCATAGTATCGGTCAAGTTTATTTAGTTGATTTCGGTTCCGTACAGAACCAAGCTGCCAAATTTGGCGGTACGATTACTGTTGTGGGAACTTATGGCTATATGCCGCCAGAACAATTTGGCGGACGCGCTACTCCTGCTTCTGACCTTTACAGTTTAGGCGCAACTTTGATTTATTTGGTAACTGGTAGACATCCAACTGAATTACCGCAAAAAGATTTTCGGATTCAATTTCAAGAGGTTGTTAATCTCAGTCCGGCTTTAGTTGATTGGTTAGAATGGATGACAGAGCCTAGTTTGGATAAACGTTTAAATTCGGCAATTGATGCTCTGTCAGCATTGGAAAATCCTTGCATTAAAAGCCAGGTGACTTTAGCTGTAAAAAAACCAGAATACAGCGATGTTGTTTTGAATAAAAATTTAGATTATATAGAAATTACGCTCCCGCCAAAAGGATTGAATTTTGTCTTAATTAGTTTGGTTAGTTGCATAATACCTCTATCTTTTTGGGCGGGAAATGTTTTACATAGCTATGACGGTAGTAAGTAGTCGGACAAAAGTAATCGACACTGTATGAACTTTTGTTAAGGCACTTGCAGGAGTGCGATCGCTACCCACGGATAGTACAAATGTATTGTAAAAATTGACA